>DAOTHC010000291.1:0-1506 GCA_035447465.1 Acholeplasmataceae bacterium | reverse complement strand
TGCTTACTATAAAAAGTTAGCTATTTTTGTCGATCATGCATTGCCTGGTGAAAAAGTTGATGTGAGAATCAATGAAGTATTTGATAACAGAGCGATTGGTTCTGTTGAACAAATTATAGAAAAAAGCTTGGAACGTCAAACACCTTTTTGTCCTGTTTATGAATCATGTGGTGGTTGTCAGACACAACACATCGATTATGAAAAGATGTTAGCGTACAAACGTGATATTTTAGTAAAAAGTTTTGATCGCTACACAGGTTTAAAGATCAATGAAAAGAAAGTCAAACCTACGAAAGGTGCGGATTATCCTACTCATTACCGTAATAAAGCTTCGCTACCTGTGCAAATGGTAAATAAGAAAAACCGTTTTGGTATGTATGCAAGAAATTCAAATCAGTTTATTCCAATTGATGACTGTCCTGTTCAACATGAAGTGATCAATCACATCATGAGAACCATCATTAAACTGATGGATAAACATCATATGGATGCTTATGATCCTAAAACAAGACGAGGTTATGTGAGACATCTTGTTGTGAGGGTTGCGGAACATACAGGGGAAGTTCAAGTATCCTTCATCATGTTAAAGAAGTCTAATCGCATCGATGATGTCATCAAAGATTTAATTGAAGTGGAAAAAGATATTGTTTCTATTTTTGAAGTGATTAATCCCAATCTTAAGAAAATGGGGTTCTTTGCTGATGAACAACGCCTTGTTTATGGAAAAGAAACGATTACTGAAATTCTTGATGGTAAAACCTATCAATTAAAACCAGATGCATTCTTCCAATTAAATACAGCACAAGCCCATGTGTTTTATCAAGAGATGAAGCGTTTAGCTAAACTCAAAAAGCATGAAGTAGCCATTGATGCTTATGCAGGGATTGCTCCTGTATCACATTATATTCATGAAGAAGCTAAACAGGTGTATGCTGTTGAGCTTGATCAAGCAGCATGTGACTCTGCCAAAATGTCATTAGAAAAGAACAATATAACCAATGTCACTGTGTTACACAGTGATTTCAAGCGTGCTTTATCAGGACTCAAAGAAAAGAAAATAGATGTGATGTTTTTTGATCCACCACGTGTAGGATTAGGTGATGATACAATTGATCTCATCTTAAAGTTCTTACCATCACGTTTGATTTATGGATCATGTAATCCATCAACACTCGCAAAAGATTTAAATGTTCTTCTAAAATATTATGATTTGATTGAATGTGTACCTATTGATATGTTTCCCTATACGTCACTAGTTGAAAGTGTCAGTTTATTAACCCTAAAAGGACAAGCAATATAGTCAATGAAACAGGAAAGAACACTTATTGGACGAGGTCGTGTGTCAGAAATTTACACGGATGGCTTTTATGCATATAAAACATTTCAAGACGACTATCCTGAATCATGGAAAATTTATGAAGTTAAGATTCATCAGGAAATTAAGCATAAGACATCGCTTCGTATTTTAAATTACCTGTATCTTCCTGAAACAGGAGAGATTCAGAT
>DAOTHC010000290.1:0-1511 GCA_035447465.1 Acholeplasmataceae bacterium | reverse complement strand
CTGATCGAAAGTTTAAGTTTTCAACATGCCCAAAAAGAACACTGAACATGCCATAGGTTGCGTAATCATATTGTTGTGTAGGTTTTGTTAATGAAAGGTTAAAAATGGTAGGTGCTGCATAAGCTCCGCCATCGATTTCTTGATGTGTATAAAGTGTTTGATCAAAAACAAGATCCGATGTTAAAACACCATCAAAGCTAACATTTTGTGCATGATAAGCATCTCTTGCAATTGATGCCATGTCGATATCTGATTGTATACTATACGTTGCTTTTCTAAAAAAACCATGTCGGATGAGCAGTTCTTGCATGATAAGAAGATCAACTGCATCTGTCATAACTAATTCTTGGGCATTGACTTCAAGTCCATGAAGTGATGGATAGATGTCATCTCCTAAAACTTGGTTGATTTCTTCTTCTGTGGCTGCAAGACCTAAGTATGCATCGTTAAAATACCAGTTTTCTGAAAAGAGCATGTCATTTTGAAAATCTTCTGTAGGTAATCCTTGATTGAAAAGATCTGTGTATAGATCACTATAAATCGTTTCGTCATAATACATATGTTCACTTGTTCCTAAATCCTGATAAACGATAGGAGAAACAGATAAGGCATGTGATACAGCACGCGACCTAATATAAGGTGATGCGATAAATAGATCTTCCATGTCACCCGTATTGACTGAAACTAAACCAGATAAATGAAAAGCGCCATCAACATGCATACCAGATGCTTCTAGACGTTCATCCATAACATAAACATGAGACACTAAACCAGCATTCTCACCAGCGACATAAGAGGCATATTGCATGATTTTCCATTCAATAGGTTGAATCAAAATAGGATTGATTAATCCGAAGTTTTGTACAACACCTGTTTCCCCTATTTTTGAAAACATGGACATGTAACGTAAACCCTGATAGTTTAAATCATAGGTCTCTTCATCTAAAATCGTTTGAAAGTAAAGATTTGTAATCTCAAATCCCTGGCCATCAAATGTTCCCATAAAGGGCTCATTAAAGCCAATAGGATGAAAACGATAATTCATATTTTCTAAAACGGCATCGTAATAATTGATATCATTTCCTAAGACGAGATGAAGTGATAAATATAACAATGAGTCACTTGACATAGCCAAACGTGAATAGTGATAAAGATCAGTAGCTTTCTCAATCACATAGATCTGATTGATGTCAGTCAACTCAGGATGATCGATGATGGTTTCAAATGGTACATAAGGTGACACATATGAAACATCCGATAGTGCATCAAATGTCATATCTTCACCACGCCATGATGTACTTAATGACAAGTCTCTGTCATCTTCTGCAGTCACTTTTTGTACGGGTAAAAATACAAAAAAGGAGATCATGAAAATGATCACGAGTATGACGCGTTTAATGACCAGTTTTCTCATATGTCTCCTCCTTTTTTAAATCTTTGTGATTGTTCTTTAGATGCCCCAAATCTCATGATAACGATTGGCTTGAACAACCTCAAATGATACTTTTAAA
>DAOTHC010000289.1:0-1521 GCA_035447465.1 Acholeplasmataceae bacterium | reverse complement strand
CTGATCCTGTCTTTGAAAAAGATATGCTATTTGCTACATTAGATACAAAAGCTAAACGTCTTCAAAAAGATAACTATCCACCGTTTATATTGATTGATACGGTTGGGTTTGTTTCTAAGCTTCCACATGAACTGATTAAAAGTTTTGAATCAACTTTAAGTGATGTCATCAGTGCAGATTTATTACTACATGTCGTTGATGGTGCTTACTTCAATCAAAATCAGATAGATACCACCAAAGAAGTCTTAAAAGAAATTGGTGCAGATCACATTGAAAGACTATTGATCTTAACAAAAAAGGAAATCGCATTGAGCGTTCCTCCTGTGGATGAAGACTATATTTATATTTCAAATCGTACGGGTGAACATATCGAAGATGTGATTCAAGCAATTTATGGACACATCTATAAAGATAGTCTTATTTATCAAATAAAGATTCCTTTTGATCAAGGTCATATCTATTCAAAACTTAAAGAAGGTAACACCATTCTTGAGACACGTTATGATGAAAACGGTACGTATGTTAAGGTGATATTAACACCTGAACAAGCTATACAATATACATCATATATAATTAATAAAAGCGCTTCATAAAGCGCTTTTCTTTTTATATGACTCCATAAATTCAACAACTGCATCTGTTACAGACTTGGGATTGATAATGAGTTGAAAACGATCAATATCAACATATTTAAGTTTAGGATTAGTCATAATATCAACAAGTGATTCAATGAGTTCTCCACCACCCAAAGGGTCTTCATCATAACCATAAAAGATTAGCGAACGGTAATTTAGATACTTGAAATCACTTTTTTCAAAATGATAGTTTGTTAAAAGATCTTTGATGATCTCCACCTGTTGACGCTCATTGGTTTCTGTATATTTGCTGATCAGCATTTGAAATAATTCGATTAGATCATCATCTGGAATAACCTGTTCAATTTGATCCATCAAAGCTTGTTTAATGGCATTCAGTGGCATCACTTTTCTAAGATCTTTAAGTTCTTCGATGGTTCTAAGAACGTTATCTATAGCACCTTGTGAAATATCACTATGTTCTTTTGGGCTTGTTAACGTATTGTAGAGTATAAGTGATTCGGTTTGACTTGCATGATCTCTGGCAAATGCCTGTGCTAAGCCACCACCATGACCCATACCTAAGAAAGTTACTTTTTTAAATCCTAGAAGTTTGATTAAATATGAGATTGAATCGATGATACGTTCAATTGAGATTTTCATTGATATATCTTCAATGGTTAAGACTTGAGTATGCGATGATAATTGTTCTTGGAGTAAGAAATAAGCGTCACTAGAAAACATGCTGCTACCTGCTAGTAAAACAATGATGCGTTCTCCTTCACCTAGTAAGCGATATGAAAGAACATCACCACGATAGTGAAATGATTTTTTTGGATACTTTTTGATAAATGATTGATAGTTTTGTACCATGTCCATAAATCATGTTCTTCCTAATATATATATGTAGTCCTCAGATATACATTAGATCTCCTTCTTTTTAGAT
>DAOTHC010000288.1:0-1524 GCA_035447465.1 Acholeplasmataceae bacterium | reverse complement strand
TAGATTGATAGCAGATAGATTCCAAAATCGCACGTGTCATATGTGCTTTTGATGTTCCCCTCGTTAAACCAAAGATAGCACCTCGTGCATCTGAATCCCAATACGGTGTGCCTAATCCAACAAATGCAGGAACAATATAAACACCTTCATTTGATGGAAGGGACTTAGCCAAGCCTTCAGTTTCAGAAGCAGACTCAATCAATTTGATACCATCTCTTAACCACTGAACGGAAGAACCAGCAACAAATACACTACCCTCTAGGGCGTATGTCACTTGGTGATCAATCCCCCATGCGATGGTTGTAAGAAGCCCATGTTCTGAACGAATGGATTTACTTCCTGTATTCATGAGCATAAAGCATCCTGTACCATACGTATTTTTAACCATACCTTCTTCAAAACAGGTTTGACCAAAAAGTGCTGCTTGTTGGTCACCAGCAATACCTGCAATAGGCACTTTTGCACCAAAAAAATGGTGAGGCGCTGTATAACCATAAACGTGAGAACTTTCATTAACTTCGGGTAACATAGACAAAGGGATTTCAAGGATGTTACACAACTCTTCATCCCACTTTAATTCGTGTATATTGTAAATCAATGTACGAGATGCATTTGTGTAATCTGTGATATGAATTCCTTCACCAGTTAGTTTATAGACAAGCCATGAGTCTATCGTTCCAAAACGAAGTTCACCTTTTTCAGCTTTTTCTCTAGCACCTTTAACGTGATCAAGGATCCACTTAATCTTTGTTCCAGAGAAGTAGGCATCAATAAGTAATCCTGTTTTTCCTTTAAACAATGGACCATAGCCCTGATCATTTAAGTCATCACAGATTGATGATGTTTGCCGTGATTGCCACACGATAGCATTATAAATGGGTTGACCGGTCTTTTGATCCCAAACAACTGTTGTTTCGCGTTGATTGGTGATACCGATAGCCTTAATATCTTGAGGTTTTAGATTAGCTTCTAATAAAACTCTTGCCATCACAGCTAAAACACTCACCCATATTTGATGGGGGCTGTGTTCAACCCAACCTGGTTTAGGGTAAATCTGTTTGATTTCTTCACTTGCCATAGCTATGATGTTGGAATCATGGTCAAAAATAATGGCGCGTGTACTCGTCGTTCCCTGGTCGATGGCTAAGATATATTTCATAATGTCTCTCCTTCATGTATTTGATTGTACAAGGATTTAGTTGCAATGATATCAACACCTGTATCTAAGATATTTGCAACAATTACATCTCCTATTTTAACATCATTTATAACAATCACGTTATTAAGTTGTGACATAATGTCTTTAATCATCGCTTTAGGAATTGGATCTTTAGTCTTTACTGAAAGACGAGGTATCCTATCATATGTTGTTTTCACGGTTGTTGTAAGTACTCTTTTTGGGTTTGTCATCTCAGTGATGGCATAATTTAATCCTCTTGGACATTTATTGCCAGTAACATGAAGTTCTTGATCAACTTTTAAATGGCATCCTACTGGACACACGATACACGTAAGTTCTTTCAT
>DAOTHC010000287.1:0-1530 GCA_035447465.1 Acholeplasmataceae bacterium | reverse complement strand
CTTTTTTGAAGCCATCATTTCTAAAGTTTTAATTTGTTCTTTTGATCCTACAACAATCATTTTATCATCTACATTTAAGACTTCATCAGCCTTAGGATTAAAGATGAACTCATCTTCACCTCTGCGGATAGCTAATACAATTAATCCTGCCTTATCTGCAATACCAGAATTTCTAAGTTTTTTACTAATCAGTTCTGATTCAGGATGAATCATAACCTCTTCCATATCGATAGATACGTTCTTCGTATCAATAATGTTATCGACAAAAAATTGAATATGTGGACTTAACATGAGATTTGCCATCTTTTTACCACCGATTTCATCAGGGCTAACGACATTATTAGCACCTGCTCTCATCAGTTTCTTTTTAGATGAGACTTCATGAGATCTAGAAATGATATGTAGTTGAGGGTTCATACCACGTGCAGTTAAGACAACATAAACATTATCTGCATCTGTAGGAAGCGTTGTGATTAAACCTCTTGCTTCACTGATTTTTGCTTGAATTAAGACGTCTTCGTTGGTGGCATCATCTTCAATATATAAACAATTTTTTTCTTTAAGTTCTAGGATAACATCAGGATCATTTTCAATAACAACAAAGTTAGCATTTTTCTTGATGAGTTCTGTGATGACATGAGATCCGGATTCACCAGCACCACATACAATGATGTGATTTTCTAATTTTTCAATTTCTTTAATCATTTTTTTTAACCTCCAGGATTCATTGATGTTTCCTTCACTTAAAAAGCGGAAAATGGCACCTAATACATAACCTAATATACCAACAGAAACTAAGATCACAAAGATAGAAAATACTTTAGCACTTGTGTTCATCACACCGATGGATTCATAACCTACTGTTGATATGGTGATCACAGTCATATATAGAGCATCAATTAATGAAAGGTCAAGTGTGATCATGAATCCAATGACTGCAATGATGAAAAAGATGATCACACCTATGATTAACATGGTCACTTTTTTCACGACACTCACCCGCTTTCTTTTAAGCCTATTATATCATGTCTTTAAGTACTCAATAAAAAAGAGGAGAAAACTCCTCCATTTTATAAACTTTCAAGTAGATTGATATAAAACTGTATACCAGAAACAACATTTTTAATGGTTATATCTTCATCAAATCCATGAATCTTTGCTAAATCAGCTTTTGATACATCCATTGGAGAAAATTTATAAACATGCTCACAAAACATCTGATAAGGTAGGTGATAGTGTCTTGAATCAGTAGTCGCAACCATTAAGTAAGGAGCAACTACGATATCAGGCCATGTGACACTGATGGCACGCTTAACAAGCTGGTATGCCTCATCTGTTTTACTTATCGCTGTTGGTCCTGAAGCATCCATGATATTAAGCTGAATCGAAGCTTTTCTCAAGACTGGAGAACTTTTAATGATTTTAGTAATTTTCATCTCTACATCTTGTATTTTTTCACCAGGTCGTATTCTAATATTCATACCAATACTTGCTTCATTGGGTAAAATATTGATCGCATCACTACCACTA
>DAOTHC010000286.1:0-1541 GCA_035447465.1 Acholeplasmataceae bacterium | reverse complement strand
AAAAAATGAAATTAAAGGATTGAGGTGATACCATGTTAGATTATAAAGATAATTATATATTGAAGCAATTGGTAGCATCCGATTCTATTTTAACGATTGCAGATCTTCAAACCACATTAGATATGTCTCAAAGGAGCATATATTATTCTCTTGAACGTATCAATGATTATTTAAGTCGTCTTGATTTACCCATCATCATTAATAAACGTGGTGTAGGATTACTGATTCATGATAAAGTCATTGAGTATGTGAATAAAAGTAATGCTACGATTAAAGATGTTTATATTTGTACAAGCCAAGAAAGAAATAACTTACAAGTATTAAATATGCTGTTATCAAAAGAGTACATCAATATTTCAACATTGATGGAAGACTTTGATGTCAGCAGGAGTACGGTTATTAAGGATTTAAGAGAAATTAGAAATATTGTCGCTCAATATAATTTAGTTTTAGAGTTTAATGTAGAGCATGGCTATGAAATACAAGGAAGTGAAATTCAAAAACGTTCACTGATACTTGTTATCAATTCTGATTACAAATACTTAATGGATATTAAATCCATGAACTATTATGATGAGGCTGATGTTGAAAAGTTAATGAGTCTTTTCTTTGAAGTTGAAGAAAAACTCAATGTGATCTACGTAAGAAGCACCTTGCATCAACTTGCTGTTTTATTAGCAATCATCATGAAAAATAATTTACCTAAAGTTCATTTTGAGAAAGAGGATGAAGAAGCCTTTCTCAAAACGAACGAATATAAAGTTGTATCTGAGATTTTTGACGGTGTGATTAAACCAGATGAATATCTCTATCTCGTTTTACATTTACGTGCCTTGAGAGTTCAATATAGTGGAAACTCAACCATTAGTAAAGAAGACAAATATATTAGTGAAATTGTTAATTTCATCATCAATGAGTTTTACAACTTAACACTAATTAATTTTAAAAACCATGAAGAGCTCTTTCATAATCTTTACTTTCATATGAAACCAGCGCTTTTTCGGTTTAAATACAGCATCATCTATCGCAATGAACTTAAAAATCAAATCATGAATGAGTTCTCTCAGGTTTATCGCATCACTAAAATCATCACTAAAAAACTAGAGAAAATTATTGATTATATCATTGGTGATGATGAAATCGCCTATATTGCTATCTATTTTGGAGCCATGATTGAAAGTGAACAACAGATGATAGCTCATCCAAAAGTTCTATTGGTGTGTTTGAATGGGAAAGCTTTGGTAAGAAATCTCAGAAGAGAAATCGAAAGTTTTTCTAAAGACTTGGTCATTATCGATGCTTTTCGATTATACGATGTCATCAATCTCAAAGATAAAGTTGATTATATCATTTCGACGGAGCCGCTCAAAGATGTTGTTACGAAAGCAAAGACCATGGTTGTTAATCCCATCTTAAATGATCGCGAACGTTATCGCATCATCAATTTTTTAGGTCTATCTAACGCAACGATTTATAATACCGATATTATTGATAATATTATGGATGACATTGATGAGTTTATCAATGCATCTAAAAAACAT
>DAOTHC010000285.1:0-1543 GCA_035447465.1 Acholeplasmataceae bacterium | reverse complement strand
AAAATATGTGCAAAAACCGCATTTTGATCAACACCATGAACAAATCCAAAAACAGGTGCATAAATACGTGTCCCACCGGAAACAAAGGTTGATAAATCTTCAATGGTGTTATAACCAATGTTTCGATCATAGATTTCTTTTTGATAATTGGCTGCAATCAATGGATCACTATCTTTATAGTCAATCAAAGCACCAATACCATCTGGAATAAAGACATAACCTGGTATTTCACTTTCTCTAACAGCACCAAAATATGGATAAACCTTGAGGGTTGATATCTTGAAGTTACCTGATTCATCAATTTCATCTTGTGGAATGCTGACATGAAGTCCATCTGCTGTATATGTTACATATAGACCAACAACGATCTTCGATCTACCAAATGTTATCGTTGCATGAAAACCATTAGAGATCGTGGTGAGTACAATATTCGTGCCACTTTCAAAGATGTTTTCTTCTGTGATGGCATAATTATTATTTGTTGTATTAAACGACTCTAAAATAAGTGCACTGCGTGCTCTTTTCTTAAATGATTCTGCAAATCCTTCCTGGTTATAATCAATCGTTGATGACCAGATATAGCCATTATCATTAACCACTTGAAAAGCGAGTGATTCTTCATCGACATAGAGTGTACCCGCCTCAGTTGAAATCACTAAAGGATCTGTAAAGAGTGTTTGTTTATTTTCAGCAACCTCATCTGATTTTTGATGGGTGTAACGATTTGAATCAACATAGGTCATCGTGCGATCAAATGAAGGAATCTCTACTTCATCTAAATCGGATTGACTTGCGAAAACAACTAAAGGAATCAGACTTATCATGATACATAAGATCATCAAACGTCTTATACGTCGTTTAGACACGATAAATCACCTCCCTGATCATCGATAACACAAACTCAATAAGTTGGCCTAAGAATGCATAAATAAGTAAGCCAATTAAGACTAAAATAAACATACCAAATAAGATGATGAGTGTATTCTTAACCAGTTCAAAGAACGTATAGTTATGAACACCCTTGATCGACATCAAAATGAGTAGAATGGTCCAAATCAATATGATTTGATGATAAAAATCAAAGATAAATGCTTCATTATACGTCAAAAAGTGTGATAAGAACGTCATCGGTAATGTCAATATAATGAATGGCATTAAGATATACGTCGATGCGATAAAGACATCTTTAAAACGACCTTCGCCATCATTTAAGGTTGAAACCAAATAATTCACAACGACATAAAGCATGAAGATGCCTAAAACAATGACCAACTCAATAAAGATATTATTTAAATTGGTTTGTCTAAATAAGAATCCTGTTGCAAACTTATCGATTAAATAAACTAAGACAAAGAGTCCTAATACGATGCCACCAGATAAGTAACTTGCGCGATCATAACGTTTGATGTCAAAGAACATATCAAACGGTTCTTTAAACGTCTTTAATGAAAGTTTGAGTTCTTTGGCTAATTTCTTATCGAAGAACTTCTTCTTTTGATCAAGATAACCTTCATAAACAGGAGATTTTCTAAATGCTGAAAGA
>DAOTHC010000284.1:0-1546 GCA_035447465.1 Acholeplasmataceae bacterium | reverse complement strand
TCATAGACTAAGACGTTATTCATCATACGATTGATAAAAGCATCAAATGTTTCAACGTCTCTTGATGACATTTCTGTAACGATATA
Source organism: Acholeplasmataceae bacterium (assembly GCA_035447465.1). Taxonomy (GTDB): domain Bacteria; phylum Bacillota_I; class Bacilli_A; order Acholeplasmatales; family Acholeplasmataceae; genus Peloplasma. Next base: position 1,460 of record DAOTHC010000284.1, on the reverse strand, counting down.
ATGATCACCAGTTCCTTTTTGAATGAGATCATAGGATTGAGTTAAAACATCACCAACAGAACCTCTTTTTAACATATCATCTTGATTACTTTCATCATTTGAAACATCGAATGGTACAAATGATAATGCATATCGAGCTCTGATACCTATCATCGCATCCCCAACACGCCCAAAGATCATACCTAAGTGTAAATAAGATGTATCGACTTCATCAAACAGTTCTATAGGAAAGAAGATATGAGTTGTTTCTTTAACAATCATCGGTTCCATAAAACCTGTTTTTGTCGGTGGTTGATAAATCGTGATATTCACATTTTTTTCTTGGATACTCATCGGTTGTCTTCCGTTACCTACCCAATACGTCGGTGTACCACTTCGTCTTGGAATTTTAGCGGGTTGTGTTGAGAATACAGACACTTCATTTGATAGATTAAACTGATGGATAGCATGTTGATCAGCATATTCTCCAATTTGATAGGCTTGTGCTGTTGACATCATAAAATCTTCTGTTTTATACGTGTAGACATTAGCTCGTTCAATAGCAACACCGTTTGTTGAGGGTTTTAGTTTTTGACTGACCATGTCTAATAGTTTAAACGCACGAAGTGGCCATAGATTTACCAACTTAAAGTCATTTAAGAATTCATTGGAGAACATGTTGTTTTGATCCATGTAGGTGATGGTATTATCAACTACATCGGGATTGCTAAAAGCTTCCATGGCCCATTGCATCATGATTTGATGATCTTCTAAACCTAACAAACCTTCTTTTCTTAACTCTTCAACATCCAGTGATTGTGAGGATTTAATAACCTTCTCAGGTGATACATCATCAAATATCGCTTTGATCACATCAGGTACTTCATAAAAGGGATTTCCTAAGTGATCTTTAGCATCCATCATCTGGCGGAATGCGTTGAAAAATCCATTGGATGAACTTCCCCATCCACCGGATATATCTTTAGTCTCATTAGGCTGCATGACAAAATCGATATAGTTTCTCATGCGGTTGCCTGTGTCATCACTCATGCGGTTATCAGAATAACTTCTTCCTGATGATGAATTGAAGATGTAATAGATTCTGGGTTCTCCAAGATCATCACGTCCTTCATACTTGAAACTTTGTGATGCCATGTCATGCCATAACAAATCCATAATGATACGTACACGTTGAACCAAATCTTGATCTTCTGCAAATTGCATCAAATTTGATAATGGCGCTATATCTTCAGGATAGTAATTATTAGAATACCACTCGGTAAATCCGTATGTGAAACGTTGATATAACCATGCTTCAATACGTTCTTTTGCCATGACCATATGTTCACTTCCGGTTTTTCCATCAACTGTGAATTCCTCAGTAGGAAACGCTTGTCCCACTAAATATTCTGAAGCAGCAAACAAGATTTGATGGTTTTCTGACCAAAAACACATCGAATCTTCGCCACCTTGATCCATCC
>DAOTHC010000283.1:0-1551 GCA_035447465.1 Acholeplasmataceae bacterium | reverse complement strand
ATATACCTTAAGATGTTTTGATCAATACCTTCATAGGATAAAAACGCATATAAAAATGAGAATAGTGTCATCAGTAAAATCGCTGGCGCAGCCCAGACTAAAAGCGTTAAAAATAAAAGGCGCGGTCCACCGACTTTGTACCCGATAGCAAGCATGGTTTGTGTACTGCTTGGACCAGGTAATAAACCGGTTAAGGCGATCAGTTCAATCATCTCTTCTTCAGTTAGATATTTCTTTTTGATGACCATATGATCTGTGAAGACACCATAGTGTGCTTCAGGACCACCAAAAGCTCCCAAAGAACATATGAAGACATCTTTAAGAAAGGTGAGATCAGATCTTCTTTTTTCCATCATATTCTCCTTTTAGCATCATCTTATCATAAGATGATAAAAAAAAGAAAAGGGATACAATCCCTATTCAATAAATTCGAATTCAAATGTGAAGATTCTTACGGTGTCATGATTCTTAGCGCCTTCTTTTCTTAAGGCTTCATCAACACCTAAGCTTCTCAGTTGTCTTGCAAAACGTCTGACTGCTTCATCTTTGGTAAAATCTGTACGATCAAAGATGAGTTTGAGTTTGGTACCAGTTAAATCAAATGAACCATCTTCTTGTTTCGTAATGATAAAATCAGGTTCTTCTTCATTTAAGGTATAGTGTTTGATATATTCTGGTGTTTTTTCTTCAACAACAGGAGCTTTTTTAAGTGTATCGAGTGTTAAATAAAGTAACTTCTCAACTTCTTTTCTCTGATGTGCAGAAATCGCAACCAAATCAGTACCAACAACTTTTTTTAACGCTTCTAACTTATCTTCATGACCTTGAATATCAATCTTATTAGCAACTACAATCTGTGGTCGTTTAAGTAGATCTTCATCATACATCTTAAGTTCATAATTAATCTTATGATAATCAGCAACAGGATCTTCACGTGTTAAGTCAACAACGTGCAAGAAGATACGACATCTTTCGATGTGTTTAAGGAAGCGAATACCAAGACCGAACCCTTGATGGGCATTTTCAATTAAACCGGGTAAGTCTGCTAAAACGAAAGATTCATCACCTATTTCAACCATACCCAGTTGTGGGTGTAACGTTGTAAAAGGATATTCAGCAATTTTAGGTCTTGCATTAGATACCACAGATAGCAATGTTGACTTACCAACTGATGGATAACCGATTAAACCGACATCAGCCAATACCTTTAATTCAACAATGATTTTTCTGTAAACGCCTGGATCACCATTTTCAGCATAATCAGGTGCTGGATTTCTGTGTGTTGCAAGTGCAATGTTACCACGTCCACCTTTACCACCTTCAGCAACCACGAGTTCTTCACCTTGTTTTGTGATTTCACCGATCTTAAGTGATTTATCAGCTGTATAAACAATCGTTCCTAAAGGAACTTTAACATACGTGTTTTCAGCGGATGCACCATGTTGTCCCTTGGTACGTCCTCTTTCTCCTGGTTTTGCTTTAATATGACGCATGTAACGAAGATCGATCAAGGTCGATTTGCCTTCATCACCAACAAAAATAACGGATCCA
>DAOTHC010000282.1:0-1553 GCA_035447465.1 Acholeplasmataceae bacterium | reverse complement strand
ACCGATGTTTCATAAACATATTAAACCCACTAAACGCTATGCAGATGTCATTATCCCTAATGACCGTAAACATGATATAGCTGTCGATTTAATTGTTACAAAAATTAAACAGATCATTGGAGATCGTGTATGAACTTAATTGTTGCTGCCATGCAAAGTGAAATTAAAGATGTTGCTGAACATTTAAAACCTGATACCAAAATATTAGTAACAGGTGTTGGCAAAGTTAATGCTGCCATGAAATTAGCTGAAGTGCTGAAGACAGAACATATTGAAGCTATTTATAACTTTGGCTTTGCAGGAGCAAGCGGTACATATGAAGTTGGAGATATGGTACTGATTGATCAAACGAATTATCATGATTTTAATTTGACGATGTTTGGTTATGCATTGGGTCAAGTACCTGGGTATCCTGCAGTGTTTGAATCAAATCTGACTTTATACAATAAAATTAAGACATTATATCCCAAGATTAAAACTGGCTATTTGCTGACAGGTGATACATTCATGACAGATATTAGACCAGGGAATTATGTTTATGATATGGAAGGTGCTGCTCTTTATCAAGTTGCACACAATTATCACATACCGATTATTTCAATCAAGGTTATTTCTGATGTTATTGGTATGGAAAACCATATTGAGTCATATACATCTTTTGAAGAAAAGGTAGGATCACAAAAAATTAATGAAGTTTATCAAATGATATTTGGAGGTAAAAAATGAAAGGTCTAATGATTTTCAGTCACGATATGGAAGATGGTGAAGCTCTGACAACACGTGCCTTGTTAAAACGTGCTGGCATTTCAATGGATACCATGACGTTTGAAAAAACAAATCGCATTATAACAAGTTATGGTCTTGTTGTTGAAGCAGATTTTCTTAGTGATCAAGTACATCTAGATAAGTATGATTTTCTCGTCATACCAGGTGGTAAGTACGTTAAAAATGTTGTTGATGGTGATACAGATATCAAATCAACAGCAACTTATTTTTTAAGTAGTGGCAAGATGGTTGCTGCTATTTGTGCAGGTCCTCGTTTCTTAGGTCAAGCACATCTTTTAGATGGCATTCATTTTACAGCATATCCTGGTAGTGAGAAAGATGCACCTCAAGGAATCTACCACAAAGACTTGAAAGCCATGACAGACGGTCTCATTATCACAGGACGAAGTGCGGGTGCAGTCTATGAGTTTTCTTATGAATTAACAAAGTATGTTTTAGGTGAAGAATTAGCATCAAAATTGCTTTCAAGCATTCTTTTCTAGATTTAGACGACACTCCTTACACAGTTGTTTTAAATGTTTTAAATAGGCGATTTAGAGCCTTGTTAAAAGATTATCATAGCAATTCATAATGTCCAAAAAGTTAATTTATTTACTGACATATGACACAATCAGACACCATGTTTTTTGATGTGTAAAATTTAGTGAAAAAACCCTAGATTTTATCTTGACATTTCATCATAAATTGGTATAATAATATATGCGCTTGGACGTTGGCCCGTTGGAGAAACGGTTAACTCACATGCCTTTCACGCATGCATTCACGGG
>DAOTHC010000281.1:0-1569 GCA_035447465.1 Acholeplasmataceae bacterium | reverse complement strand
GGAAAAAATCCGTGGTATTATATCAAGATCAACATCTGTTAGTCACAGGAAATAATCGCACAAAAGTGATTGAATCCGATGGAAGAAGTTGGCACACAAAAGAACCTGCAATCTGTTATTTTTATGCTGACCTATGGTTTAACATCATTGGTATGCTTAAAAAAGATGGCGTCTATTTCTACTGTAATTTATCATCTCCTTATCTTTATGATGGAGAAGCGATTAAATACATTGATTACGACTTAGACATTAAAGTCTTTCCAGATGGCAATTACATCATTCTTGATGAAAAAGAATATCAAGCACATCAGGGATCGATGTGTTATTCAGATGAGATTCAACACATCATCAATGATCAAATCGAGATACTCAAAGAACGTATCATTAAAAAAGAAAAGCCTTTTGATCTATCTGATATCAAAATGTATTACGATCAATACAAAAGCATAACGAAGAAGTGAGGCACATCTATGAGAGTTCTTCACACCGCAATTAAGATGAGTTTGGTGGGCGTCATCACGAGCTTAATTGCACTTGAACTTGGTTTAGCGTATTGGCTGACAGCAGGAATTGTCGGTATCTTATCGATTTCATTAACTAAAAGAGATTCAATCGTATCATCTATCAAGCGTTTGGTGGATGCTATTTTTGGAATTATGTTAGCAACTTTGATGTTTATCGCATTTGGTTATACTTTTCTTGTCTTCAGCATCTTTGTTTTCATCTTTGCTTTAGCATCATTTCAGTTGAAGATTCAAGAAGGTATCATTTTATCACTCGTTTTAGTATCACACCTTCTCTTAGAAGAAGCATTTAACTTTAATATGATAGGTAATGAACTTGCTATTTTGTTTATCGCTGTAGGGATTGCGATGATCTTTAGTATCATTTATCCACAATCTACGGAAAAAGTATTAGATAAGCATGTCGCATCCATCGATCAATTAATCAGAGATCATTTATTTATGTTATCGATTTTGATGAAAGATCCTGAATATCACGAAGAGTATTATCGCCATTACGCCTTATTAGATCGTAAGATTTCTAAAACCATCGATGAAGTTGAATTAGTGGACAAAGATTTACTCTTTACCAATGATCATTCCTATCTTGCTTATTTTCATATGCGAAAAGAACAAGCATCTTATATTAGACACATGTATCAACATGCGTTAAAACTTAAAATATGTCATCCTTTTGCACTTGAAATTTCTGACTATGTTAGAACATTAGCAAGTGATATAGGGTTATACGATCGCGCGACTGGTCAGCTAAGACATCTCGATTTAATGATGCAAGGTTATAAAAATTCAGAGTTACCGCAATCACGAGAGGAATTTGAAGTTAGAGCATCGTTATATCAAATCTTGAACGAAATTGAATCTTTCCTCATGGTTAAGGTTGAATTTCATCACAGTTTCCCTGAGTTTGGTTATCAACACATATCATAGAGCCTTTAAATAGCCATATCTGTTAGAGTTTGTTACAATAGTTATGAAAAATAAATCATAAGGAGAGAATTTATGAACTGGATAAAGAATTTTAAAAACTTATTATCACCTATGTTAA
>DAOTHC010000280.1:0-1569 GCA_035447465.1 Acholeplasmataceae bacterium | reverse complement strand
TAAAAGGCATAATAGAAGGTTGCAATCATGATTTCAAACATGTTTTTTACCTCCTAATTTTCCACCGATTAAAAGATAGATAAATGCAGCTAAGGTTAAAAGATAAAACCATAAAGATCCTGTGATAAATAAACCGATAGTTGCCCATGTATATGATGATAAAAACACATATGTGCGTGCTCTTCTATTCATGACCAATCCTCACTTGCCGTGATAACACTCGTGACATAGTCACCATTGGTCTTCACCTCAATATGTCTACCACCTTTTTCAAGGTAACCATAGCCGTTAAGGCCAGTAGCCCTACCATAGGCCAACATAATACTATCTTTATAAAAAATGAAATCATTTAAATGGTCATGTCCAACAAAAACAGCATCTGTTTTTGCATACTGTACCATCATATCAAAGAAACCAGTGTCAACACCTTGAGCGTAAACCTTATCTTCTAAAAAGGAACCTTGAATGATATTGTCTACGTCGATGTATTGTCTTAATGGCATGTGCATAAATACCATCGATCTGACGGTATCTTGGCTCACATGATCTTCATACCAAGCCACTTGATCGAGCGATAAATAATCATATTCGCCTTCTTCTTCGGTGTAGTTCTCTCTTTCAGCTTTTGAATCAAGTAAATAAATACGATAAAAGGGGATACCATCTTTGGTCATGGTGATATGGAAATTACCTACACCACCACTTTCTAATTCTGGTCCAACTTTAAAATATAGATATTCGGTATCATTTGGAATTCGTTTTAAGTAATCTTGGTACATATTAAAATCTGTTTCATGATTACCAAAAATAAACGTCCAAGGTGTTTCTAAACTTTCCATGACATCAATCAGTTTTGAAAATAATCTAGGTCCTCCTGGAGACATCGCCATGTCACCTGAGATAACGATTAAATCATAATCATCTCGATCATTGAGCTCTTTGATTAATTCAAAGGTTTGTCGGTCACGATAATCATTACCATATGTGAGATGTAGGTCAGTGAGTTGAAGAACTTTTAAACTTTCACCTTTCATTTCAATCACAAAAGGATCATCATCGGTATAGACGATCTCATTGGATTGACACGATGATAACGAAATCATCAACATGAAGATGAGTGATAAGACGATCAGCTTACGCATGAGATAGCTCCTTTAGTAAGTCTTCTAATTCTGAAGGTTTAATAACATACATGTTATAAAACATACGTTTATAAGTAATAAATTCCATTTCGTTTTCATTGATGTATCGCTTCATTTTCATCTCAGTTGGATAAACAATGACAATCTTTGGATAGTTTGATGATAAGAAATGTTTTTGATTGATCAACATGGATTTACTTGCAGTTCTAACTTCCCAAATAATTTTACTGTTGATCGTTAGTTCAGCGTTTTGAGGAACCATGTAGTAAAGGATTTGAAACTTTTGATCGTTGATTTCTAAAATCTCATGATGATGTTCATGATGAAGCGACCCATAGGTTTCAAAGAGTTTTTTAGTTTCAAGTTTAACCTGTTCACTACGTTTTTTATCATGAATATTTTGTGCTGAGTAAATGATTAGAAAAAC
>DAOTHC010000279.1:0-1573 GCA_035447465.1 Acholeplasmataceae bacterium | reverse complement strand
AACCCACTGGAGTGGATCTGTCACCATTAAATGGACATCAAGGGGTAAATGGGTTTGTTCTTCAATCGATTTTGATATCGCAGGACCAAATGAAATGTTAGGAACAAAGTGTCCATCCATAATATCTAAATGAATGTAATCAGCTGACTGAATGGATTTGATTTCTTCTTTTAAATTGGTAAAATCTGCTGTTAAAACTGAAGGAGCAATCTTCATTGTAAAACCTCCTAATATTTATCTTTTTGTGCTTTAATCTCTTCAATAAATGCAAGATAATTTTCATATCTGGATGCGAGGATCTCTTGATCGTGATACGCTTTTTTTACGGCACAACCAGGCTCGCTCACGTGAAGACACTTCGATGTAAACTTGCAATCTAATGATATCTTTTCAAAGTCTGGATAATACTGTTTTAAATCATAATCACGATAGATGGTAAACTCAATTTTAGAGAATCCTGGTGTATCGACAATATACCCATCATGAATCTTATAGAGTTCCGTGTGACGTGTCGTATGTTTACCACGACCTAATGCTTCACTGATATCTTGTGTTTTTAATTCTAAGGATGGCATTAAAGCGTTCAAAAGGGTTGATTTACCAACACCTGTTTGACCTGCTAATACCGTTATTTTGTCTTTAAAAACATGTGTTAATGTGTCGATGCCAATCTGTTGTTTACTGTTGACATAATAGACGTCATATCCCATGTTTTGATAATAAAACATATCTTTTATAAGCTGATTTAAATATGAATCATCAACTAAGTCAATCTTTGAAATGACGATCGTTGGCATCACATTTTCTTGGTTTAAAATGATTAAAAATTTATCGAGTAGATGGAATGAAAAATCGGGTCTGATTGCTGAGAATACGAGTAAAACCTGATCAACATTGGCAACATCAGGTCTAACCAAATCATTGAGTCTAGGTAGTATTTCTATGATAACATTCGTATCTTCTTGATCATCATAGGTGACATAGTCACCTACTTTAGGGCTTACCTGCGCTATTTTGATATCTTTCTTCTTGCTCATAGTAACCGTTTTATTAAACGCTGACTTTTCATCAAGCTTCATATAGCGTAGTTTACCTCTCGCATAGCACAAGATTTCTTCTTTTGTATCCAAATCAATGACAGTATACTGATTTGAAATCATCTTTTTGATAAATCCTTTTTTCAAATGAACCTCCTTAAGTTAAGTGTTGACTACGTAACTGACCACACGCTGCATTGATATCGTGACCTTGTTCCTTACGTAATGTCACCTGTATTTTAGCTTTCATGAGTGTATCATAGAAAGCTTCCATGGTTTCTGTTTTACTACGTTTATAACCTGATTCTAATACCTCATTATAAGGTATGAGATTGACATAAACATTAAGACCTTTTAAAACTTTTGTAAGCTCAATAGCTGTTTCTTGAGAATCATTGATACCATCGATTAAAATGTATTCAATCGTGACTCTTCTACGTGCAACTGATAAGTAATATTTAATCGCACCAATGACTTCTTCAATGGGGTAAGCTTGGTTAATTTTCATCAGTTTAGAACGAATCTCATTATTAGGT
>DAOTHC010000278.1:0-1584 GCA_035447465.1 Acholeplasmataceae bacterium | reverse complement strand
ATTCCTTATTATAACATAATAAACAGGCAATGCTTCATGTGAATTTAAGTGATTTATTTGCCTAAACAAAACTTAGAAAAGAGCTCATTGAGTAAATCATCTGTATAGTTTTCACCCAATATTTCACCAAGTGATCGCCATGCTTGTGTTAAGTCAATCGCATAGACATCAACAGGCATGTCGAGGTCAATTGATCTTAAGACATTTTCTAATGAATTCTTGGCTTCTTTAACCTTTGTAATATGTCTAATATTCGATAAGTAATTAAAATCACGTGATTGAATATCTTCAAGTTCTAACATTTTGAGAATAGCTTTTTCTAACTCTTTCAATCCTGATTTTGTAAGGGTTGAAATAGGGAGAACTTCCTCCATGGATAAAGCTTTTGGAAGATCTGCTTTATTCGCAAGAATAATGCGCTTTTTATCTTTGGTGAGTTCTAATAATTCTTTATCTTCTTTAGATAAGGCTTTACTTTGATCTAAGACAAGTAATACAAGTTCTGCATCGCCAAGTGCCTTCATGGAGCGATCTACACCAATTCTCTCAACGACATCACTTGTCTCTCTGATACCCGCGGTATCAATCAGTTTTAACGTAATACCTGCTACATTGATATAAGCTTCAATCGTATCACGGGTTGTTCCTTCAATGTCAGTAACAATCGCTTTTTCTTCGTTGAGAAGTGCGTTGAGTAAACTTGATTTACCTACGTTAGGCTTACCGATGATCGCAGTTCTAACGCCATCACGAATGATTTGATTTTTATGTGATTCATCTAAGATATGATTGATCTCAATAATGAGTTCTTCAGTTTTTGGACCAATGATTTCTTTACTCATCACAACGGCATCATCATATTCGGGATAATCGATGTTTACCTCAATTTGAGCGATGATGGTTAGTAGTTTAGATCTGAGTTTTCTAATCAGTTCAGATGTGTGTTTTTGTACACCAAGGTTGGCTATCTTTAAAGCTTGTTCACTTTTCGCATGAATCAGATCCATGATGGATTCTGCTTCAACCAAATCGATACGTCCATTGAGGTATGCGCGTTCACTGAATTCACCTGGTTCAGCAAGTCTGATGTCTAGAGATAAAATACGTTCTAAAACTTTTTGCGTGATTAAAATACCGCCGTGTGTTGATACTTCAACCGTATCTTCAGCCGTAAATGTTTTAGGTTTTCTCATGATAGCAACCATCACTTCATCAAGGATGGATCCATCGTTATTTATGATGTGTCCATAATGAAGGGTATGTGATTTAACTTTGGTTAAGTTCTTACCTTTGAAAATCTTATTAAATTCTGAAATAGCCTTTTCTCCGCTGATACGGATCACAGATATACCAGCTGTTCCAAAAGCCGTTGAAATAGCTGCAATCGTTTCAAAATTCATAGTTAATCCTCTATTTTATTTTTCTTTGGATTATCCTTTGGAATAAGTGGATTAAATCCACGTTTAATATCTCTTGTTAAAATAAAGATAATGATAAATAAACCTAGAATAGAACCTATTAATATATAGCCACTACCTAAAATCAAACCTGTCATCGCAGTAAACCAGATGGTTGCTGCTGTTG
>DAOTHC010000277.1:0-1590 GCA_035447465.1 Acholeplasmataceae bacterium | reverse complement strand
CTTTCTTTGAGAAAACTTTAGCAACAGTCGATCGTATGAAGGAAGTTCGTAAAGAATGGATTAAAAGAACAGAACTAAAATCGACACCAGCTAAATATGTGATCGTTGCAACAGGGAATATCTATGAAGATATCAAACAAGCGATTTCTGCAGCTAAAAAAGGTGCAGATATCATCGCAGTCATTAGAAGCACAGGACAATCTTTATTAGATTATGTTCCTTTTGGTGCAACCACTGAAGGTTTTGGTGGTACTTACGCAACCCAAGAAAACTTTAGATTAATGCGCGAAGCAATAGATCAAGTATCAGTAGAAGAAAACAGATACATTAAACTTGTTAATTACGCATCAGGATTATGTATGCCAGAGATTGCAGCGATTGGAGCTATTGAACGTCTTGATATGATGTTGAATGATTCGCTTTATGGCATTATTTTTAGAGATATTAATATGAAGCGCACCTTGATTGACCAGTATTTTTCAAGAGTCATATCCAGTTATGCAGATATCATCATCAACACAGGTGAAGATAACTACCTTACGACATCCGATGCTTTTGAGCATGCACATACCGTGTTAGCTTCACAATTTATCAATGAGCAGTTCGCTAAAAAAGCAGGGATGAAAGAATCACTTATGGGATTAGGACATGCATTTGAAATTAGTCCTGAAGTTGAAAATAGTTTCTTATATGAACTTGCTCAAGCCGAAATGGCAAGAGAGATTTTCCCTCATGCTCCTTTAAAATATATGCCACCTACAAAACATATGACAGGTGATATCTTTAAAGGATGTGTTCAAGATGCTTTATTTAACGTTGCTGCTGTAACATCACATCAATCAATTCATTTGCTTGGTATGATGACAGAAGCACTTCACACACCTTTTATCAGTGACCGTGCTATCGCCTTAAATATTGCTGCTTATATTGAAAAAGCATTTAAAAACTTTGGCGATGAAATCACATTCAACCCTAATGGGATCATTGTGAAACGTGCACACGATGTTTTAAATCATGCACACCATCTACTGAAAGAAATTGAACAAGAAGGTTTATTTAAAGCACTTGAAAAAGGTCGATTTGCAGAAATATCACGACATGAAGATGGTGGAAAAGGACTTCAAGGTGTTTTTGTTAAACATCCTGATTATCAAAATCCAGTATTAACTCTTTTGCAAAGCCGTTTGAAGGAGGAACATCATGTCAGCTAAATCTACATGGATTCGCCCTTATGGCGATACCGAAAATGACGGTAAAGTTCAACTTTCGTTCTCACTGCCAGTACCTGCTTCACCACTCGGTGAAGAAGCTGCTAAGAAAATAGCGTTACAGATGGGACTACATGATCCATCGGTTGTACATTATGAAGCGTTATCTGATCAGTTCAGTTTTTATATCGTCTATGGACGTGCAGAACACATGGTTGATCTAAACGCAATCAATGTGGTTGAAGTCGACCACAAAGTGATGAGTAAAGAAGAAGTCGAAGATTATATAGAGGTTAACTTTGAAGAACCTTTAGTCTTTGTAGGAGCATCAACAGGAACAGATGCTCATACAGTAGGAATTGATGCCATCATGAATATGAAA
>DAOTHC010000276.1:0-1599 GCA_035447465.1 Acholeplasmataceae bacterium | reverse complement strand
ATAAAGTTCTATACGATCATTAATCATTTTGATGATTGGTTTCGATTTAAAAAGTGTAGCTAAACGTGATTTAAATGAACGCATGCGGTAGTTTTTTTTAAGCAATTCTAAATCAGACACCATATAGATTAAGTGAATGCGTGGTACCATTTCATCTAAAGTTTTTTTAATGGCCTCAGCTGACTTTCCTTCATTTCTTAACTCAACTGCTTTTTGGATTAGTAGTCCTAATCCCGCTGAAATACCTTTTGAATCGACGACATAGACCTGTTTGGTTTCAAGTTCTTGACGTGCGATGAGTGCTGATTGAATCGTTGATGACAAATTCGATCCAATACCGATATAAACGATATCATAACCACGTTTAATATATTTATTAAAAGCGTTGTGAAAGTCGCCGGAACGAAGACCGGTAGATCTCGCAACTTCTTTGGTTTCCCTGACGCGTTTATAAAGTTCTTCGGGTGTTATATCAATGCCATCTTTATAGACATCATCTTCGAATCTCACAAATAAAGGAATGCTTGATACATCTTCTTTAATGAGGAATTCAGGACTCAAATCTGCTGTTGAATCCGTTAAGATCATGACTTTATTCAACCATCATCACCTGATTTCTGATCTCGTTTTCTATGTGATCTAAATTTTCTTTGGTTACGCTTGAATATGCGTAAAATGATATCGGATGTTTAAGTGCTTTTTTAATGGTTTGTTCCTGCTTGAACTGATGTGTCTTGGGGACTTTATCTTTTTTGGTTGCTACAATCATCACATTCACCTGATGTTCCACTAAAAACTGATAGGTGAAAAGATCATCTTCCGTAGGACCCACTTTGAAATCGACGAGCATTAACACCATTTTGAGATGCTTGCTATCTTGTAAGAAGTTTTGAATCATCTGGATAAATTGATCTTGCAAAGATTTTGAACGTCTTGCATACCCATACCCTGGAGCATCCACCAAATAGAAGGATTGATCCAGTAGGTAAAAATTAAGCGTAATGGTTTTACCAGGTGTGTTTGACACGCGTGCTAAATTCTTACGATTGGTTAAGGCATTGATGAATGAACTTTTGCCGACATTAGATCTTCCTAAAAGAAGAATTTGCGGGTAAGCTTCGGGTTCATCTTTGATGTTGGTTAAGCTTTTAATATAGACTGCTTGTTTAATCATAATTTCATTCCTTTTTCGTTGGTGAAAAAAAGTAGCCCGAAGACTACTTTTAATTATAAACTATTTAAGCGCAATTTGGAAGACATCATTCACGTTTTCAACAGGGATGATCGTGAGAGCATCTTTAACTTCTTGTGGAATATCATCGACATCCTTCAAATTATCCTTTGGAATAATGATGGTCTTTAGACCAGAACGATGCGCTGCAATACTCTTTTCTTTCAAGCCACCAATCGGTAGTACATAACCACGGAGTGTGATTTCACCTGTCATACCCACTTCTTTTTTAATGAGTCGTTGGGTTGCTGCTGAGTAAATCGCAGTTGCCATGGTAATACCAGCTGATGGACCATCTTTTGGAATGGCTCCTTCAGGTACGTGAACGTGGAAGTCATTGTTATTGAATAAATCTTCATCGATGTTAT
>DAOTHC010000275.1:0-1601 GCA_035447465.1 Acholeplasmataceae bacterium | reverse complement strand
TTGGTAATCAAGCTTACCTAGATTTGAATTTAGGACGTATTTCAAGCTTAAATGTTCCAACAGGTGGCATGGCTATTCAAGAAGCTTTTTATGTCGAAGTGACAAAAGTTTCATACATTTTAGATGGTGTTGAAGGTAATGATCAAAAAGATATAGAACCTATTGTTTATTACACATCTTATTTTGATGGGGATTCAGATACCATCTATCCACTGATTCATCATGTACCTATGAATCGTGTTGAGGCATCAGAAGTCATGATTGTCATTTACTTTGATATTTGTTTTGATGCTAATGTCACGGGAGTCGATTCTCTTGGTATACCTTATGAAAATCAAAATCATCTTGCAGGACAAGCGATTGCGATAGAAGACATTTACATGATGATCAATCCATCATTAAGTTAGGTGATCCCTATGAAAAAATGGATGATAGTTGTTTTATTAGTTTTAGCAGTTGTTGCAGCAAGTTCGGTATCATATGCTTGGTTTACGTATGTTCAAAGAAAGTCACTTGTTAAATTAACATCTCATGAGATTGAAGCAAACCTTTATTTAGATGATGAATCCTTACAAACATCATTGGAATTGACAGGCATCAGTTATATCAGCTTTGAAGATGAGGTGATGCAGTCCATCACATCAGATGGCTTCAATGAAACAGGTTTAAATTATATCTTTAGAATCAATGTTTCAGAACTGTCGCCTTTAATGAAAGTATTCATTCAAATGACCTATGAACATCCAGAGTTAGTTGTTTTATGGATTGATGAAGGACTTGAGAATGAACAAACAACTTATGTTACCGATTATTTAAGTTATCTTAAGGCTATAGGTGAAGGCAGTATAAGTAAAGCAGAGTTTTTAACAAAGATAAATCTACACAATGAAGCAGTCCTTGAAGGATTGAAACACATGGAATTAAAACCGGGATCAAGCTATCTCTTGCAACTTGTCTTATGGGTCGATTATGATGCTTTAGGTGATCCCACAAATTATTTATCTCAGATTTATCAATTAAGTTTTGATATTTCAATGGTAAGCGGAAAGAGTGATTTCAATGATTAAACGAAGAATTCGAATTATGTGGATTTTAATCATTTGTTATTTTTTAGCTCTTTTTGGCTCTATCTATTATACATACGCTTATTTTAGTAAAGTTTCGACACATGCAATTGAACTCCACATTGGAGAAACGTCTGTTGAAACCTTCATGTCATTTGATGATTTGATCATTGATGAATTTAGTCCATACTATAATGCAGAAGATGGCATCTTGATCGTCAATGCATCTGATCCAACAAGTGAAAACGCCATTGGAAAACTCAACATGACACTCAATTTATCAACAGCATATGCAAGTCGCTTACGTATTAAACTGATGGAATCCTATGTAAAAGAAAGAACATATCTTTTGACAGGTGAGAAGCTCATTGAAACGATGGCTGTCACTGAGAATAGAGATGGTTATCACCCCTTTTCATATTTATCACATGGTGAAGGTTATCTATTTGAACAAGGTGATGAAGGCTACCAGTATTATCCAGACATTATTGAAGAAATTGCAAAAGTGTGCGGTGCAGTCGGCCTTTCCGTGGCAGC
>DAOTHC010000274.1:0-1606 GCA_035447465.1 Acholeplasmataceae bacterium | reverse complement strand
AGAAGGTCAGCGTGCGATTCGCGCTTACGTTCAAGAAGATAATGATTTACAAAAAGAGTATGCGGCTATTGATGCTGATATTGAGTCATGGCGTTATATCGTTCGTTTTGAGAACTGGTTTAACCCACTCTTTGAAGTGATTTATGGTATTACATATATCTTAGCATTCGCATTTGGTATATATTTCATCATTCAGCAAGAAATGTCACTAGGTGGTCTCATTACATTTGTGTCCTATGTTGGTATGCTATTTGGACCCATTATTTCCATTTCTAATATTTTTAGTCAGATAAATAATGCAACGATATCCGTCGATCGTTTTGATGAGATTATGAAACAAGTACCTATTGTACATGATGAAGTTGACTCGAAACCCATCATTCACTTTGATGAGATTGAGTTTAAAAATGTGACATTTAAATATCCGTTTGATAAACAACCCGTGATTAAAAACATATCCTTTTCTATTAAAAATGGACAAACGCTTGGTATTGTTGGACCTACTGGTGCGGGTAAGTCAACACTTATTAGACAGCTCTTAAGGGAGTTTAACGTCACAGATGGTCAAGTCTATATTGATGGAAGTTCAATTGAAACGTATCAAATAGAAGCCATCCGAAATCTTGTGGGTTATGTACCTCAATCCCATATGCTATTTAAACGTTCAGTTGAGGATAACATCTTAATTGGTAACCCTCAGGCTAGCCATGATGCGTTTGATAAAGCAGTGAAGATTGCTGATTTCCAAAAAGATCTTCACTACTTACAAAATGATATTCAAACCATGGTTGGTGAATCAGGGGCGACGCTTTCAGGTGGACAAAAACAACGTCTTTCCATCGCCCGTGCTTTAATCAAAGACCCTGAAATCTTGATACTAGATGATTCGTTATCAGCTGTAGATGCTAAAACAGAAGATACGATTATTGGACATTTAAAAGATTTTAGAAAAGGTAAAACGAATATTATTGTTGCTCACCGGTTTTCTGCAGTTAGAGATGCAGATCTTATTTTGGTTTTAGAAAATGGCAAAATCACACAACGTGGTACGCATGATGAATTGTTACGTGTTGATGGATGGTATAAACACCAATACATCTCACAGATGACGATGAAGTAGGTGATGACATGAAAACGATGAAGAAAGTATGGCGTTATATCGCTAACTATAAAAAACTACTATTTATCACCTTAAGTGCAATGCTCATTGTTCAAGTATTGGGATTGATTGCGCCGCTGATTGTTAAGTCCATCTTAGATGATTACTTGGTGGGTATTGAAAAACCATGGTATGAAGTCACAGAAGTCGACAAGCAGGTCACCTATCAAGATAGATATTTTAGTCAAGATGTTGAAAGCGATGATGTGATTCACATCGTGATTTATAAAGGTGGTTATTACTTTATTGAAGGTGATGTTGTCACAGGGAATAAATCATTATCAGGAACAACCATGACCATCATTGCACAAGATGATACCATTCATACATATGAAACGGTTAAACTGAATAAAGAAGAAGTTATCTCATTTTATCAACCCTTTGTTAAACCTTTGATTATTCTAATCATTTTATTAACAGCACGGTTTTTCTTACAGACAATTTTCA
>DAOTHC010000273.1:0-1647 GCA_035447465.1 Acholeplasmataceae bacterium | reverse complement strand
GGAGTCTAACATAGGCGCTAACTCAACTATATCAGCTCCAACTACATTATTTAACTTTTCAAACTTCTTCATTGCGTCTAACAAATCATTAAAGGTAACTCCACCTGGTTCTGGAGTTCCAGTTCCAGGAAAAACAGAAGGATCCAAAACATCTAAATCAATCGTGATGTAAACAGGTTTATCCTTTAACTTATCGATTATTTCATCCATGCCATTGAAGTTGAACTTTTGCATGTAGGTATGACCGTTTTTTGCAAAGTCAAATTCATGACGATCACCACTTCTGATACCAAACTGATAGATTCTATCATCGCCAAGAATGTCATAACATCTTCTAATCACAGTCGCATGTGAAAGTTTTCTGCCTAGAAATTCATCTCTTAAATCAGTATGCGCATCAAGGTGAATGATATGAAGATCTTCATACTTCTCCATTAGAGCTTTGACTACTGGGAAAGTGACTAGATGCTCGCCACCGACCATCATCGGCTTTTTATCATCCTTAACAATTTGAGAAACTGTATCATAAACGATATCCAATGATTCTTCAACTAGTCCCATCGGTAATTCCAAATCACCGATATCAACTGTGTTATAATCTTTTAAATCCATTTCCTTGTATGGGGAATACCATTCTATTCCTATTGACTCAACTCGAACTGCGTTTCCGGCAAATCTCGTACCTGGGCGATAAGACGTCGTGTTGTCAAGTGGAACTGAGAATAGAACTACTGAACTTTCATCATATTCAGCCTTGCAAGACTGAAATGATAAATCTACTTTTTTCATATTAAATCACCTTCATATTTCATCCAATTTTCTTTATCGACGATTTGTACATAGTAGATTTCTGTGTCTGATTCTACGTCGCTTTGTACAGAACCGCCTTTACTCTTGTAAAACTTAATATCGTCAATTACCTCTTGTGTAATTACTTCGCCAGGAATAATGATTGGAATCCCCGGTGGATAAATCATAACTGATTCCGCAGCTATTTCATCTACAGCTTCATCAATTTTAACCGTTCTTTTAGGGGCGTGATATGCATCACGCGGTCTAGAGTAAGCCTCTGGAAACTGGTAGCGAAACTCAATTCGAGGTAATTCATCCTTAATTTTATAATATTTTTGTGCTAACTTTTTAAAAGCCAAAACTAATCTTTCCAAGTCTTGTTTTGTGGTGCCTATTGTCAATACGCATAGAACCATGTGAGACTCAGCAAGTTCCAGTTGGATGTTATAATCTTTTTTCATAATCTGATAAACATCGAAACCTGATAAACCTAAATCACTGACTTTAACCATTAGTTTAGTTTCATCATAATTGAAACAGCCTTTATCTAACAGATAGTTCTTATCGATCACAGTCAAACCAGGAATGCTTTTTAGTTTTTCTCGGGCAATTTTTGCTAGTTTCAATACTGCAGCAATCTTGCTTTTGCCATGAAAATACATAGTTTTTCTGGCGACATCTAGTGATGCGATTAGGAGTGAACTTGGCGAAGTCGATTGCAACATATTCAATGTAGCTCTTAATCTTTGATGGTCAATCCTTGAACCTTTGGTCAAAATAACAGAACTCTGAGTTAAACTACCTGCAGTTTTATGCATTGAAGTAGCACTGATGTCAGCTCCAGCTTCCATGGCT
>DAOTHC010000272.1:0-1669 GCA_035447465.1 Acholeplasmataceae bacterium | reverse complement strand
GTTGCTACCGGAGCAAGTGAAAAGTTTTTAGCTTTTGAAAATAATGATTTACCTGGTATTTATGGAGCTGGTGCTGTCCAGACGTTAATGAATCTTTATGGTGTTTTACCAGGACAAGATATTATCATGGTTGGTAGTGGTAATATTGGTTTAATTGTTAGCTATCAACTGCTTCAAGCAGGTGTCAATGTCAAAGCTATCGTTGAAGCTGCACCTACCATTGGTGGCTACAAAGTGCATGCTTCAAAAATTAGACGTTTGGGAATTCCCATTATGACACAGACCACCATCCAAAAAGCGATTGGAAAAGAACATTTAGAAGCTGTTGAATTAGTGAGCCTTGATGATAAATGGCAACCTATTCCAGGTACAGAAAAGACGATGCCAATCGATGCACTATGCATCTCTGTTGGATTATCTCCAATGCATCAACTATTATCTATGGTTAATGCCAAAACGAAATTTATTCCTGAACTCGGTGGGTTTGTTCCTGTGATTGATGATCATCATCAAACGACCGTTGAAGGTATTTTTGCATGTGGTGATGCTGTTGGTATTGAAGAAGCCAGCTCAGCTATGATGGAAGGATATTTAACAGGATTATATGTGACTAAACATCTTCATAAAGAACATCCTGAACAACAAAAACTGATGGAAAAATATGAATATGAATTAAACATGCTGCGCAATGGACCCTTTGGCATAAAAACAAAAATAGGTCTTGAAAAACTAAGAAGAGGTGAAACACATGCTGAATAAGACAGGCATACCTACACAAGAACAGGTTCTTTCACGTTTTCCCGAACAAAAAGCATTGATCAGACCTAAGGCTATTTTGGAATGTTATGAAGATATTCCATGTAACCCATGTTCGACATCATGTCCATTTAACGCTATTGAAATTGGCGATAATATTAATAAGCAACCTAAACTTCATGTTGACCTTTGCACCGGATGTGCTGTATGTGTCCCAAGTTGTCCTGGGTTAGCGATTGTTATTGCACAAATTAAAGATGATCAAGCAATCTTTAAGATACCTTATGAATTTGAACCAAAACCTCAAAAAGGTGAGATTTGGGATGGTGTCAATCGAAGCGGTGAAGTGATTTGTGATGCACATATAGAAAGTGTTGTCATCAACCAAAAACAGGATCATACAGCGGTTGTTACAGCATCTGTACCCCTTGAATTTTTGCATGATTTTGTAACAGTGAGGGTCAAACGATGAAAAAAGAAAGTGTGATCATGTGTCGATGTGAAGATGTGACTTTAAAACAGATTCATGACCTCATGGATCAAGGATATACATCTTATGAAGATTTAAAGCGATTATTACGTGTAGGTATGGGACCATGTCAAGGAAATACATGTGGTCACTTAATCCAAAGAGAATTAGCTAATTATTTAAAAGTACCTATCGATCAAGTGCCAGTACATAAGGTTAGACCACTTGTTATGGGTGTACCCTTGAAGAAGATTGCTGAAGGTGATGACAATGAACGTTAAGTGCTTAATTATTGGAGCAGGAATTAGCGGTGTTTCCATTGCTTATCATCTTGCAAAAGAAGGTATGACAGGTATTCATGTTGTCGATAAAGGCTATTTTACCAGTGGTGCAACTGGTCGTTGTGGCGCAGGTGTAAGAACACAATGGGCGAATGAGATGAAC
>DAOTHC010000271.1:0-1677 GCA_035447465.1 Acholeplasmataceae bacterium | reverse complement strand
ATGATGTCTTGAATAGAAAGTGGTTTACCAGATTCTCTCAATAACACCTCTGCAACATCAATCATCGCCAGTGTTTTTAATTTATCGCTCATGTATGCCTCCTAAAACCGTATCTATTGTATACTAATCGTTTTGTTTTTGCAAGTATTAATTGTTTAATCGTGTAATGAAGAAAACGATGGCCAGGATGACAGCAAGTACAATAAAGAGTTTGAGCATCTTTTTGACGAAGCCAATCGTACCAAACACAAGAATGAAACCTACAAAGACAATACCAACGAGCTTAATCAGTTCTGGGAGTGGTGCTACAAATTCATTGTAGAGTCCTATCAAACGATTATCAATGTCAAGCAAGTCCTGAAGGTAACCATTAAAACGGCCATACAAACTTTCAAAAAAGCCTTTAATTGTTTCCAACATAATGGGGATTCCTCCTAAAATTTCTGTCTATTTTCAACAGCTTTGCTCAAGGTCAATTCATCGGCATACTTAAGGTCTGTACCTACAGGTAGTCCATATGCTAACCTTGTCATCACAATGTGATCTTCACTGAATAGAGCTTTTAAATATTTAGCAGTCATTTCGCCTTCAACCGTTGAGTTGGTAGCAACAATAACTTCATCAATGTGAGGTATCCGCTTTGCAAGTGTATCAATGTGAAGGTCCTTATCGGTTACACCTCTAGAAAAATCAATCAGTCCACCTAACACATGATATACTCCGTGATAGGTTTTCATTTTTTCGATTTGAAAAACATCTTTTGCATCGGCTACGACCATGAGTGTCTTACGATCCCTTGTTTCATCTTTGCAGATGGAACAGATCGGTTGATCGGTGATCATATGACAAACTGGACAGTATGTAATTTCTGCTTTAAGTCTTTTTAAATGATCAGAAAATTGGATGATATCATCATTATCGAGTTGTGTTACAAGATGAAGCGCTAAACGCTCCGCTGATTTTTCTCCAATACCTGGTAATTTTTGGAAATCTTCTATGATTTTCCTTAAAATGGTCGGATACATTAAAATCCAAACCCACCCATACCACCAGCAAATTGACCCATGGTTTCTTCTTGTTCTTTTTCAATTTGTTTTAATGCGTCGTTGGTTGCTAGCAAGATGGCATCCTGTAAGAGTTCTACTTCTTCGAGTAATTCAGGATTAATTTGTACGTCAATCACTTGACGTGTACCTTGCATAATGACGATGACACCGGATGCTTTACCGAAAAATTCTTTTCTTTCTAAAGCTTCTTGTGCTTCCATCATTTGTTTTTGGATTTTCTTAAGTTTGTTTAACATATTGGGATTCATGATTATTACTCCTTTATTGTGACTTTCTCACCAAAGTACTCCTTCGCTAATGCGATAATCTCTGGTTCTTTTTTATTTTCTTCAACCTCTTCTTGATAAAGCTTTAAATCATGAGGAGGTAATTTAGGTTTCTTTTGTCCTTTTTTCCATAAGTCGAGATAGACTTCTTTAATCACAAGCCAATCGGTCTTAAGGATTGCGATAATATCATCAACTAAATGATTTTTCCCGTTAAAGATATCAAGCGCTAACTTCTTTGTTTCTGGATCATAGATTTGTTTGCAGAGATGAATATCATCATAGACTAAGAGCATAGTATCCTCTGAAACAGCTTCTAAATCGGCTTGAGAGAGTAGATAAGC
>DAOTHC010000270.1:0-1681 GCA_035447465.1 Acholeplasmataceae bacterium | reverse complement strand
GGATTGACACGTGTTAAAACTTTAAATAATGAAGCTATTTTATTTGAAGTTAATGCAGAAACTGATTTTATCAGCAAACATCCAGATTTTATTAAATTACTCGATGATCTGTCTGAAGCTTTAATATCATCAAAAGCAATCACTGTTAAAGATGCACTCAAGGTCATTGTTGGTGGTGATACAGTTGAAGCATATATTCAGCATGTTGCACATATCGTTAAAGAAAATCTCTACTTAAGACGATTTCACCGGATCAAAAAACAAGATACTCAAGTCTTTCAGACCTATATGCATCTAGATGGCAAAGTTTCTGTCTTAGTTATTCTTGACAAACCAAGTGAAAAAAACCGTGATATAGCGTTACAGATCACATCACATCAACCTCAATACTTGAGCTATGACAACA
The DNA here is from genome assembly GCA_035447465.1 of Acholeplasmataceae bacterium. Taxonomy (GTDB): domain Bacteria; phylum Bacillota_I; class Bacilli_A; order Acholeplasmatales; family Acholeplasmataceae; genus Peloplasma. The sequence continues at coordinate 1,275 of DAOTHC010000270.1, read as the reverse complement.
TCGATCAAGAGACGATCAATTATGAAAAGATGATGTTTGAAAAACAGCAGGGAACAAATCAAAAAAACTTTGAAGCTTATTTAAAGTCACTCTGTCTTTATGATCAACCTTTTATCAAAGACCCACAACAATCTGTTAAAACCTATTTAGGTGATGTGCATGTCATTGATTTCTATCGTTTTGAACTCGGCCAAGGTATCGAAAACAAACTTAATTGTCGTTTAGATATTCCTTGTGACGGATCAAAAATAACTGTTACGCCTATATACTAAAAAAAGGAGGAACATCATGAAATTAAAGAAGAATGTCGGTAAAGTGGATCAAATCATTCGCTACATCATCGGAGCAGTTCTCATCGTTTTAGCGTTTGTATTACCTCTTTATTGGTTATTGATTCCAGCAGCGATTGCGATTTTCACAGCAGTATTCAGTTTCTGTGGACTCTATCGTCTTTTCGGTATCAATACCTGCAAAATTGAAAACGAATCTAAGTAAGCCAAGCAATCTGATTTGCTTGGTTTTTTTTTATGAAATAATGATATAATAACCATAAAGATAGTCAATTAAGGGGGAACTTATATGGTTTACAATGAAGAAACAAAGAATTTAAGGTATGGTATGTATGCACTTGCTGCTATCATCATTTTTCTTAATATCCTGGCTTACATCATCAATTCACCAGCGCGCATCGTCTTATCAGGGATTTTACTGATTGTTGGTATCATCGGCATACTAATGATCACATTTACCAACCCAAAGAATCATCGCATGATTGCCATTCCACTCATCATTAATCTCTTTATAGGTATTATTTTAAACATCGTTTCGATTGCATCATTTTGGCAACATTTAACGACATGGATGATCTTTACACAGTTTATCCAACAGTTTTTCTCAATTATTATCTCATTAGCAATCATCTATATTTTTATTAAACCTAGAATGTATCATATGTCAGATCTCGTTGTCCTTGGCTTCGTTTTGCTACATTCGTTATTTAATATGGGTCGAAACATCTTTCAATTCATTACCATTAATACACTTGATCCGATGAATCCACTCTCTTTCCCTTTATTATTAATATCAGCAATCATCGTACCTTTGCTATATCTTGTACTTTTACTTCTTTATGTACTAAAAGCTAAACGCTTATCTGAACTTGAAGAAAAAGGTGACCTTTTACCTCACGATCCATCAAGAGCGCGCACATTAACAGAACTTACAAAACTTTATCGTGATGGTCATTTGACATGGAATGAATACGAGGAGAAGAAA
>DAOTHC010000269.1:0-1683 GCA_035447465.1 Acholeplasmataceae bacterium | reverse complement strand
CATTTAAAAACAGTATCCTATGCACATAAGAAAATGATTGTCGGTTTTGATGGATTTATTGATGAAATCATTCATGCAGTTGATAAACGCATGGATAGCCATCATTTTACGCGTATTGAAACAATGACACAGTTTGCTAAACGTATTGAAAGAGCTGCTGGTCTATCAACAAACATTGAACTTTATCCAGTTCAAGTTAAAATCGGTGGTAATGGTCCGATTATGGCGAATGCATTATCCCAACATGAATCTGATATCACCTATATTGGTGCACTTGGACAACCTAACATTCATCCCGTCTTCTTAGGTATGCCAACCAATGCGAAACTTTATTCGATTGCTGATGCAGCTCATACGGATGCTGTTGAATTCCTTGATGGCAAGATTATGTTAGGTAAAATGAGCTGTCTAGATGATGTTAACTACGACAACATCATCAAAGAACTTGGTGAATCAGCCTTTGTTAAGTTACTTGATGAAACAGATTTATTTGCAACTGTCAACTGGTCAATGCTACCACATATGACAGACATCTGGGCATCGATTGCAAATAACATCCTACCTCAATTATCAAAGAAAGCTATTAAACCTATCTTTTTTGTTGATTTAGCTGATCCTGAAAAGAGAGAGCCACAAGAAATAAAGCGTGCGTTAGATTTATTAAAACAATACAACCCATATTTCAATGTTGTTTTAGGGTTAAATAAAAAAGAAGCTTATGATATTGGTGCTATTTTAAAACTTGCTGATGAAAATTCATCACTGGAAACACTTAATCAAGCTTTATACAACTATTTAGGTATTTATAGTGTTGTTATTCATCCTGTTGATCAGTCATGTACAGTCATCGATGGTGTGTTCTATCACGACTTTGGTCCACTTGCTAAAAAACCTAAACTAACAACAGGTGCTGGTGATAATTTCAATGCAGGTTTTGTCTTCGGTCTTATGTTAGGCCTCAAACCACATGAAGCACTACTTCTTGGTATGTCAACATCAGGTTTTTATGTCAGACAAGCAAAAAGTCCCACATTCGCGGAACTTGTACAATTTTTAGCTGATTGGGATCAAAATAACATCGATTAAAACAAGTGTTTAACGATTTCTTCTTCACCTAAAGGGCTCAATTGATAGAGTCCTTTTTCATTTTTTATAAACCATTGATCGTAGTTATCTCTTAAAATATCCGCGGTTTTATCGATGCGTGTATACTCTTTAATCAGTTTAAGAGGTGCTTCTTTGAGCGTATGTAGAGCTTTTGCTATTTCAACAACTTTCTCACGATATGCGGTCATTTTTTTGCCTTTAGTTCCGCCTAGAGATTGATATTGATCACGACTATTGAACTCTCGCATCATAAAACTCTTTTGTGAAGATCTAATCTTTACTGAAGTGTTAGGTTCTTTAACAGGTTCAATTATAATCTTAGCTCCATCATGATAAACCTCGATTAATCCAATGCCTAAACGTTTTAAAAGTGTATGAAAAGCCGCATGACTTTTCATATGTGCTTTGACAACACGTTGAGGAGCGGCGATATAAACATAAGGTGTTACTTTTTGTCTTTCAATGGCTTGATAGATGAGTTTGAGTGAAATGGTTAGTTTTAGTTCAACGATGATGATCTTTTTTTGTTCATTGACTGCAAACACATCAGCTGCTAGAATTTCACCTTGGACATCA
>DAOTHC010000268.1:0-1695 GCA_035447465.1 Acholeplasmataceae bacterium | reverse complement strand
GTTGAATTTGGACGTTATTACATCAACTTCATCAGAGACTTGTTTTCAACAATCGGAGAGTTCTTTCGTGGACTCTTTGAGACATTTGGAAAGCTCTTTTCATCAGGATTCAAAGAATTATATGAAAAGTTCTTATTGGCAAGCTTACAATTCTCATTACTTGATTGGGTTATGTTTGTTATCGTAACACTTGTCAATCTTGTCTTTGTTGGTGTCATTGTGATCAAATTGATTCATTTTCTCAAAAAATACATCAAGTTTGTAAAAAGTGAACTTGAGAAAGAAGACCTTGTTACAGAAATAGCGTTCCTCAATCAAAAAACGATGGAACTCATCGATGAGAAAAACAAGATTTTAGCTTTAAAAGTATCAAATCTAGGCATCAATCCTGATCAAGATGAAGAACAAGATACCGAAGATGAGACAGCAGTTGATGATTCAGGACGTTTTGTTAAGTTAACCAAAGTTGATCAGTTCTATCTTGATCAAAACATGACCATCGTCATGGAAGAAAAAGATATGATCAAACTTGATGAACTTGTTACACGGTTTATCAATTTCTCTGCATCACGCTTGAAACTTTATTATAATCGCAAGATTATCAGTGCATTCTTTGCCGGCATGGCAGCATCTCATACGATGATTTTGGAAGGTATTTCTGGTACTGGTAAAACATCACTTCCTTATGCGATGGGTAAATTCTTTAATCATGATGCCTACATTATACCTGTACAACCATCATGGCGAGATCGCGCTGAAATGTTAGGTTATTTAAATGAGTTTACGAAGAAGTTCAATGAAACAGATTTCTTGAAGGCGGTTTATGATACGACATATCGCGAAGATATTAACATTATCGTTTTAGATGAAATGAACTTAGCTCGTGTTGAATATTATTTTGCAGAATTATTATCCTTAATGGAAATGCCTGATGCCGATAAATGGTTAATCGATATCACTGCAGACACTAAACCTGGAGATCCCAAACATTTGATCAACGGTAAGATCTTGTTACCACAAAATGTTTGGTTTGTAGGAACAGCGAATAAGGATGACTCAACATTTATTATTACAGATAAAGTATATGACAGAGCAACCCCGATTGAAATCAATACAAAATCAGAGTTTATTGATGCACCATTAACAGATTCAATCACGATATCTCATCATTATTTAGATCAACTTTTTGCAAAAGCACATGAAGATTTTCCATTATCACCTTATGCGATGGAAAACCTTGAAAAGTTAGACCATTTTATTACTAAAAACTTTAAGGTAACCTTTGGTAATCGTATCATGAAACAAATCAGAGCATTCGTACCCGTCTATGTGGCATGTGGAGGCACTGAAAATGAGGCATTAGATTACATGGTTGCACGAAAGATCTTTAGAAAGTTTGAAGGATTAAACCTACCCTTTCTACAAGATGAAATCAATGACTTGTCAAAATTGATTACCAAACTCTTTGGTAAAGATGAATTTGTTGAATGTCAAGAATTCTTAACGCGTATTAAAAAGACATTCTAATTGAAAAGAGGTGAAGAAGATGACCATGAAGAGCCTAAAAATGCTGATTTCATCAGCCATCTTTTTCATGTCAACCATAACCTTAATTGGTATTACAACATATGCATGGTTTATGATTACCAATGTCAACCAAACATCGTTGATTTCTCAAGTATCAGAAATTGAAGC
>DAOTHC010000267.1:0-1695 GCA_035447465.1 Acholeplasmataceae bacterium | reverse complement strand
ATGAAATGTGTTCATGACGTCATTATTATAGTGTATACATGATGAAATTGCAATCCATTCCATTAATTTTATGAATAATCCTATTTAATAAAGCCAAGTGAGGTTCACTAACTTGGATCGATAACCTTCTCAAAGCAACTTTTATATTCGGTGTATCTCTATTAAGCATTCTCGTGATTAACTAGGATGTTTTTTGTTATTTAAGTTGTATAATGAAGATAAAATATACTAAATGGAGGGGTAAAAATGAATTCACAAGAAAATGAATTAACTTTAAGTCAAGATACACAGTTGAAAAAGTATCAAAAGAAAGCAGCGAAGTTTGATCGTGCTCAATTGAAAGAATTACTGATTAATGCAATGAACAAGGTCAAAAATAATAAACATGTCAAACGTGCATTTGACGAAATTAAAGCAATGATCCAAATGATAGCTTTATCATTATCTGGAAAGTCTAACTTTAAGTTAACTGCAAAAGAGACTGCAATTATTGCAGGAGCTTTACTTTATTTTGTTGTCCCTATTGATTTAATTCCTGATTTTTTAGGAGCAATAGGTTATACAGACGATGTTTCCTTGTTATTCTATGCTTTTAAGCAAGTCGCAGGAGCTTATGAGCGTTATAAGTCAGTTAAGGAGGTAGAAGTTGATGTCGAAAGTATCTAGTAAAACTCATTCCAAAGAACAAATGAACAACTATGCTAACCAAAAGAACCCGAATTCAAAGGAATATAAAGCTAATCAAGATAATCGTGCTAATCAGCTAAATCCTAATAAGAAAAAGTAGTATCGCAATTTAGGTCAAGAAATGATTGTTGTCCTTTAGTAGAATGAAGATGGTGATGACGTGGAAAAAGAAATGGTAATCAACATACAAAAATATATCAAACAACATATCGATCATCAGATGACCTTATCAGAAATTGCTAAAGAGGTTCATTACTCTCCTTATTATATTTCAAGGATCTTTAAGAAGCATACCGGTATGAGTATCTTTGAATTTATTAGAAAGATGAGATTAACTTCTTCAGCTATCATGTTAAGAGATCATCAAGATATAAAGATTATTGATGTTGCTTTCGATTTCTTCTTTGATTCACATGAAGGCTTTACAAGAGCTTTCTCGAAAGAATTTGATATCACACCAAAGGCATATCAAAAATCACCAATTCCAATGAGGTATTTTATGCCATACCTCATTGAGAAAGAACAAAAAGGAGAACGTCAAAGAATGGATACACAAACGATTTTTGTACAAATCATTGAAAGACCAAAACGAAAAGCGATTATTAAACGAGGTATTGAAGCAACCGAATATTTTCAGTACTGTGAAGAGGTTGGTTGTGACATCTTTGGTGTACTAACAAGCATTAAAGAAGCCATCAATGAACCCATGGGTATGTGGTTAAGTGATGCTTTAAGAAAAGAAGGAACATCAACCTATGTTCAAGGTGTTGAAGTACCTCTAGATTACAAAGGTGTTATTCCTGAAGGTTATGAGATTATCACACTTCCAGAAACAAAGATTCTTGTATTCCAAGGTGAACCCTATGATGATGAGAACTTTAGAGATGAAGTATCTAAAGTGATGGCATCAGTTAAGAAGTACAACCCTGAAGTGTTAGGGTATCAGTATGATGAGAATGGATATAGATTCCAATATGCACCTGAAGGTTATAGAGGTTATATTGAAGG
>DAOTHC010000266.1:0-1716 GCA_035447465.1 Acholeplasmataceae bacterium | reverse complement strand
AGAAGAGCAAAAGCTAATTCCAATATCTGCTCAAATCAATCCTTAATGGCACTTGCAGTCACCATTTATTTATCATCTGTTGGTAAAGAAGGTTTAATCATGGTTGCTGAAGAATCCATGAAGGGTGCTCATTATCTCTATCAAAAACTTCTTGAAACTAAGAAATTTGAGATGGTCTACAATCAGCCTTTCTTCAAGGAATTCGTTTTAAAAGCTAACTTCGATGTTAAAAAGTTTGAAGATGTTTGTTTATCTCACAACATCTTAGGTCCTCTTCATATCGGCAATCAACATCTTCTATTTGCAGTCACTGAAAAGAGAACTAAAGAAGAGATTGATCAACTCGTAGAATTGGTGGTGAACTTCTGATGAAATACTACAATAAAATCATTTTTGAAATGTCAAAACCAGGACGTGTTGGTCATAACATGCCTCAACATGATTACCCTGAGGTTTCACTTCCATCACATCTATTAAGAAGCCAAAAAGCTGAACTTCCAGAAGTTTCAGAACTCGATGTCGTCAGACATTACACCAATGTCAGCCAAAAGAACTTTGGTGTTGAAAACGGCTTCTATCCTCTAGGTTCATGCACGATGAAATATAATCCTAAAATTAATGATGAATTAGCAACCCTCCCAGGATTTGCAAATATTCATCCCCTACAACCTGAACAAACCGTTCAAGGCTTACTTAAGATCTATTATGATCTACAAAACATGTTATCTGAGATTTCAGGTTTAAAAGCTTATTCATTAAACCCATTTGCAGGTGCTCATGGTGAACTTGCAGGCTTAATGATCATCAAAGCTTATCATGAAAAACATAACGATCAAAAACGCAATAAGATTATCATTCCTGATTCAGCACATGGTACCAATCCCGCATCTGCAACCGTCTGTGGATTTGAAACTGTTGAAATCAAATCGAATCCAGATGGTACTGTTAATTTAGAAGCATTAAAATCTGTTTTAAATGATGAAATTGCTGGTCTCATGTTAACCAATCCTAATACCGCAGGCGTCTTTGAAAAAGATATTACTGAAATCGCTTCTTTAGTACATGAAGCTGGTGGTTTAGTCTATTATGATGGTGCAAACCTAAATGCACTTTTAGGTAAAGCTAAACCTGGTGATATGGGATTTGATATCACACACATCAACCTCCATAAAACCTTCTCAACACCACACGGTGGTGGTGGTCCTGGTTCTGGTCCTGTTGGTGTCTGTGAAAAACTTGTTGAATTCTTACCCAATCCTGTTGTTAAAAAGAGTGGGGAAAGATACTACTTTGATCAAGCACACGATTCGATTGGTAAATTAGGTTTATTCTACGGTAACGCATCCGTTTATATCAGAGCTTACGTGTATATCATGACATTTGGTAACGAACATCTATCCGATATTGGACCAATGGCTGTCTTAAATGCGAACTATATCAAAGACTCACTCAAGGATTTATTTGAGCTTCCCATTGATGGACACTGCTTACATGAATTTGTGTTTGATGGCTTAAAGGACACATCTACCAATGTTAAAACATTAGATATCGCTAAGCGTTTACTCGACTATGGTTTCCATGCACCAACTGTTTCTTTCCCGGTGGCTGGTACCCTGATGATTGAACCAACAGAAAGTGAAGACAAGGAAGAGTTGGATCGCTTTGTAGAGGCCTTGATCGAAATCAGAAAGGAAGTACGTGAAGTAGAAGAAGGAA
>DAOTHC010000265.1:0-1716 GCA_035447465.1 Acholeplasmataceae bacterium | reverse complement strand
TGTTGGTGATACTGCAGGTCCTGCTGGTATTTTTAGATCACTCATCATGATGCCGATGTTTGATACAATCGCAAAAGCAATTGAACGGGTATGTCCTGATGCATGGGTGCTCAATTTCACCAATCCAATGACGATGTGTGTTCAAATGCTATATCACTCATTTCCTAAGATTAAAGCTTATGGTAACTGTCATGAAGTTTTTCATGTACAAGATATTTTAGCTAGAGCACTGGAAGAAGAAAAAGGTATCAAAGCTAAACGTCATGAAATTCATATTAATCCGATAGGTATCAACCATTTCACATGGATCAATCAAGCTTCCTATCAAGATATTGATATCATGCCGATCTATGACCGTTTTGCTAAAAAATATCATATGGAAGGCATTTATAAGGATCAATGGATTCATCATGAACCGTTTGGTAGTGCAGAAAGAGTCAAACTAGATCTTTACCTAAAGTATGGGGTAATCGCTGCTGCAGGTGATCGTCATTTAGTCGAATTTTTACCACAAGAATGGTATACAAAAGACAAAGAGATGATTCATGTCTGGCGTTATTTCTTAACACCTGTTTCAAAACGTATCGCCATTAAACAAGAAGGTAATCAATCAGCCTTAAACATGATTTCTGGTCAAGAGAAAGTAATCATCCAGCCATCAGGTGAAGAAGGTGTTCTTCAAATGAAGGCATTGTTAGGTTTAACAGAACTGATCACAAACGTCAATATCATCAATCAAGGGCAGATTTCAAACTTACCAGTAGGTCATGTTGTTGAAACAAATGCTTTATTTAGAAAAGATCAAGTGAGACCGATATATTCTGGAGCTATGCCAGAAGATCCACTTGAGTTAACACTTCCACATATTTATATCCATGAACTTTTAATCAAGGCATTCGATCATCGCGATCTTTCTTATGCAAAAGAAGCTTTATTAAGAGATCCCATGACATCACATCTCAAACCATCAGATAAAATCAAGATGTTTGATGATATTAAAGAACAAATCAAAACATATTTATCATATTATACACAACAATGAGGTTATAACATGTGCACAATTTTAGGTTCCACGATACGTGAAAAAAGTGTTCAAGAAAACATAAAAAAAATCATCCAAGCAGGTGGTCTTATCGTGTTTCCAACTGAAACTGTATATGGAATCGGTGCGGATGCGACTAACCCAGAAGCAGTTAAACGTATTTTTGAAGCTAAAGGACGTCCACAAGATAACCCTTTAATCGTTCATATTGCTGAAAAACAAGATATCTACATATATGCACATGATGTATCAGAACGTGCTGAAAAACTCATGGATGCGTTTTGGCCAGGACCATTAACACTAGTTGTAAAGAAAAAAGAAATTATTCCATCCATCGTATCTGGTGGACTTGACACGGTAGGCATTCGTATGCCAAGTTTAGATATTGCACGTGATGTCATTCGAGCTGCAGGTGTTCCACTTTGCGCACCATCAGCTAACATCAGTGGACGCCCATCATCAACAATCTTTAATCATGTCAAAGAAGACTTCATGGGGAAAGTTGAACTGATGATTGATGGTGGATTTGTTGAAATTGGTTTAGAGTCAACTGTTATCGATATGACACAACCTATACCTGTCTTACTTAGACCTGGTGCTGTTACCAAAAGCATGATTGAAGATATCCTTGAGATGAGTATTCTTGATGCCACAGAAGAAGATGTTAAGGATGT
>DAOTHC010000264.1:0-1720 GCA_035447465.1 Acholeplasmataceae bacterium | reverse complement strand
TTTGGATAAGATGAGTTCGTCATAATAATGTTTCACCCTCCTTATCAAAGCGTGTTAATAATAACATAGAACCTAAGATGAAGATCAGAATAACAACTGCAAGTAAAGAGCCATGATTATAGAAAATCGTTGAAGATAAGAGCTTATTTTCGATGACGTTACCAATAAATAAGTATTTACCCTTACCTAATATCTTTGGAATAGCAAATCCTGCAAGTGTTGGTAAGAACACCATAATCGATCCTGTAACAACACCTTTAAATGATAATGGGAAGATGACTTTCCAGAATTTCTTAAAGGGTGTTAACCCTAAATCGAGTGCAGCTTCTTGAAGTGCATAATCAATCTTTTCTAAAGCTGTGTAAACTGGTAAAATCATGAAAGGCAAGTAAGTAAACACTAAACCGATTAAAATCGCAATCGGCTTACCAGCGATATTGCCAAAGGGTGAGAACCCGATGAGAGAGCTGATAATATTATTTTCTGAGAAAATGTTGTTTAGTGCATCTACTCTTAAGATTAAATTCGACCACATAGGTAGAATCACAATCGTTAAAATGATAAACTTATTTTTAAATTTCGATTGAAAGATATGATAAGCAGCAAAGTAACCTAAGACAAATGAGATAAGTGTCGTCAAAATCGCAAACACAACGCTGTTGCGAAAAGCGATCACATTTTGACTCTGAAATAAAATCGACCAATGGTTTAATGATACATTGATTTGATTAAGTGAAACAGATGAATCATAATTTGATGATGCAATTAAGACCATGGCGATTAAAGGTACGAAAACTAAGACATAGAGCCAAATCTGATAAGGTATCGCTAAGACCTTAAAGACTTTACCCATTTTGTTCTACCTTCATCATATGAATTTCATAAGGGTCAACAGATAATCCGATGGACTCTCCAACTTCATAAGATTCATACGTATTAACCATCACTTTGACACCGTTGATATCAACATCAAGTTCATTATGAACACCTTTGAATAAACTGAATGTAACAGTACCTGTTAATTTCGCTTTTTCTAACGGTACAACATCGAAATCTTCTGGACGAATAACAACATCAACTGCTTCGTTATCATTAAATGTGTAACCCATACATTTAAAGTCAACACCGAAGAAGTTAACAACATCTTTTTTAACATAGGTTCCTGGGAAAATGTTGGTTTCACCAATGAAGTTAGCAACATATCTATTCACAGGTTCATTATAAATCGACTTTGGAGTACCTAATTGTTGAACAAGTCCTTCTTTCATAACAACAATACGGTCTGACATGGTCATCGCTTCTTCTTGGTCATGTGTGACGAAGATGAAGGTAATACCAAGTTTTCTTTGCATTTCTTTTAATTCGTATTGCATGTTTTGACGAAGTTTCAAGTCAAGTGCAGCTAGTGGTTCATCAAGGAGTAAAATCTGTGGTTTATTAACGATTGCACGGGCGAGTGCAACACGTTGTTGTTGACCACCTGAAATTTGATCAATCTTACGTGCTTCAAAACCAGCTAACTTAACAAGTGCAAGCGCATCTTTCGCAGCTTGATCAATCATTTCTTGAATCAGTTTGTGAAGCAGTCTTGCATTTTTCTTTTCATGCGTTGGATATAATACTTTGTATCGCTTGTCGATTTCTTGTTCGCCAAAAAAGCTTGTTAGACCTGACTTTTGCAGTTTAAATAGATTAAAACCGACCTTACAGCCTCATTAAG
>DAOTHC010000263.1:0-1741 GCA_035447465.1 Acholeplasmataceae bacterium | reverse complement strand
CAGCCATCGCTTTTTGTTCACCAATCGCATCCATCTTTTCATAGGTGGTTGCTTTGATGCTGATGTCGTCTGTTGGTATAGATAACAATTGGGATATGCTCTTTCTGATGTTTGCGATATGTGGATTGAGTTTAGGTACTTCTGCATAAACGGTAGCATCGATATTAACAATACGATAACCTTTGTGTTGCATGAGAACCTGGACTTCTTTTAAAATCAATTTTGAGTCAATACCTTCATATTTAGGATCTGTATCAGGAAAATGAGTTCCCATATCACCAAGAGCTAGTGCACCTAAAATAGCTTCACTGATTGCGTGTAATAAAACATCGGCATCGCTATGACCTAATAAACCTTTATCACTTGGGATTTCAATACCACCTAACCAAAGAGGTCTTCCTTCGACGAATTGATGTATGTCAAAACTATGACCAATGCGCATATGTTCATCCCTTTCATTTAAGATTGCTTTAATGTAAGCAAAGTCCTGTGGATATGTCACTTTAATGTTAGGCTCATCATTGAAGACAATTTTTATTTTTTCTTCTGGATAGAAAGCTTGATAAAGTGAAATGTCATCATCATGTGCTTCACCGTTTCGGATATAAGCATATCTGATTTTCTCAGTTAGAAATGCTTGTGGTGTTTGAGCAAGTAAATACTCTTCACGATTCACAGATACCATACTGATTCCAGTACCATGTTTTAATGCGGATGATACTTTTTCAGCTAATAAAACTGCATCATGATACTCTAATTCTTTTTCAACTGAAAGAATCGCCTGTTTCGATATGAGTGGTCTTGCAGCATCATGAATAAAGACGTAAGGTGTTTCAACTGCTTTTAATCCATTGGTCACTGACTCAGATCGTGTTTTGCCACCGATGACAACTTTGATATCCTCTGTAACATATTTTTTGATTTGGTTTAAATCATCTTTTGATACGACTAGAACGATGTCATAACCTAATGACTGAAACATGTTAACACTATATAGAAATAAAGGCTTATGATTGACCTCATAAAGAATTTTTGAGTGATTCAGTTTTGCGCGTGTTCCAGCTCCAGCTGCAACAATAACTGCTGTATTCATGTGTTACCCCGTTATAACATCGTCAAGTTGTTGATCATAATCATCGTGTTCAACATAACTGACATATTGGAAATCATAGATGACTCCTATCACATGATGTGGTCGATGTGTTTGTAAAAAACGATCATAATAGCCTTTACCGTAACCAATGCGATATAGATCGTGTGAAATAGCAAGTGCAGGTGTCAACATAAAATCAATGTGATCTGTGTAATCAAATTCACTTTTATGAGGTTCTCTAACACCAAAGTTTGATGTTTCCCATACCATGTTTTTATGATAAAGATAGAAGTGGATACCGTCTTTTTCAACACGTGGAAAAAGGAATTTCTTATCATCTTTCAAAAGTGATAAGAGATTCACTTCATCTTTCATAGGATAGAAAAGTGCGATCACTGAAGCATGTTGATAGCGTTGATCTTGACGAATGCAATCTACGATGATCGATGACTGACGTATTTTTTCATCCATGCTCATCGCTTTTCTTTGATCTAGCATCAAAGATCTTAATTCTTTTTTTGTCATGAAACAATGTCCTTATAGTAACATCCATGTGCTGTAAACTGTGGGTTCTCTGCAATCTTTAAAGCTTGAAGAGCTGCTTGATAAAGTTGGTGTTCATCGTGTGCATCACTACCACCGATTGCT
>DAOTHC010000262.1:0-1750 GCA_035447465.1 Acholeplasmataceae bacterium | reverse complement strand
ATGATTGATTATATTTTAATTGGATTATCGGTGGTTTTAATCGGTTTATTGATCTATGTGGTCATTCTATTGAACAAGCAAAAACCTGTTGAGCCCGATTTATCAGTCTTTAAAGAAGGGCAAAATGATCTCAAGGTTTACCTTCAAAAAGAATATAGCGAATTTCGTTTTCAACTGTCTCAACTGATCAATGAAACGGGCAAAGCTAATCAGAAGGATTTAAATGAGTTTAAAGACAATATGTTACGTCAAATTGAAGTCAAATTTAAAGATATTAATGAAAAAGTTGACGTGAGATTAGGTGAAGGTTTTGAAAAAACGAATAAAACATTCACTGATGTGGTTGAAAGATTGACTAAAATTGATGAGGCGCAAAAGAAAATTGAGTCATTATCAACTGAAGTTATCTCACTGAATGATTTACTAAAAGGACAAAAAACAAGAGGTATTTTTGGTGAAGTTCAACTTTATCAGTTATTAACTGCTGTTTTAGGTGATAATACTGCACTTTATGAAAAACAAAAAACATTATCAAATGGATCGATTGCAGATGCAATTGTTTACGCACCAGATCCTATTGGTATGGTAGCCATTGACTCTAAGTTCCCGCTTGAGAATTATCGCCGCATGGTCGATCGTGATTTGGGTGATGCGGATCGACTCCAAGCAACCAAAGATTTCAAAAAAGACGTTAAAAAACATATCGACGATATCAAAAATAAATATATTATATTTAATGAAACAGGCGACCAAGCATTTATGTTTGTTCCAGCTGAAGCGATTTTTGCAGAAATATCAGCTTATCATGAAGACTTAATCGAATATGCAGCGAAGAACAAAGTGTGGTTAGTATCTCCAACGACATTGATTTCAACATTATCTATGATTCAGATGGTTGTTAGAAATCTTGAACGTGATAAACAGGCTAAAGTCATTGTTGAAGAACTTAAAAAGTTGGGTGAAGAATTCAAGCGATATGTTGATCGCTGGGATAAACTTAAGAAATCTATCGAAAGCGTCTCAAAAAATGCTGATAGCGTTCATACAACCAGCACCAAGATATCTAAAAAATTCCAACACATTTCTGAAGCCAAATTTGATGAAATTGAAGACGATGAAATCTTAGAGATTGCTGAAGAACAAGAAGATAACAATGATTGACAAAGCCCTTTATAAAGGGTATAATGAGTAAGAAATCGATGAAGAGAGAGTATCATTTAACCTCTTAGTTAGCGAATCAGGGATGGTGAAAGCCTGAGATAATGTTAAATGTGAAGAACACTCGGAGAGATGAAAGAAATTTGCTTGCAAAAAGTAGAATCATCCGCTAACCGCGTTATAGGTTATTGAGGGCTAGAATCATGTTCTAGAACTAAGGTGGTACCGCGTATAATAACGTCCTTAGCATATCTGAGGGCGTTTTGTTTTTTTAGGAGGAATAAAGATGGAAACAACCGTAAAACAAATCTATCGAGAAACAGAATCATTAGCTGGAAAAGTCGTTGAATTATATGGGTGGGTGAGAAATCATCGTGCTCAAAAGGAATTTGGTTTTATCAATTTTCATGATGGAACATTTTTTGAGACCCTTCAGGTCGTCTATGAAGAAGAAAAAGTCGATAATTTCAAAGATATCCAAAAATTTAGAGTAGGATCATCTATTTTAGTCAAAGGGGAACTTGTATTAACACCTGAAGCTAAACAACCATTTGAAGTGAAAGCACACCATATCGAACTTTTAGGAGATTCT
>DAOTHC010000261.1:0-1753 GCA_035447465.1 Acholeplasmataceae bacterium | reverse complement strand
TAAGGGAGACCTTGCGTCCGACTTCAATACGAAAATCATTATTCGGAATAGGTACAGTGCCTCTGACAACAATCGCGGGTAAGCTTTTTGACAATTCCATGTGGTTTCACATCCTTTTTGTAATTTCACTTTTGATTATAGCATAATTTTATGAATTTGCAATCGATTAGCATGAGTGCCAATTCATTATGTGAAAGAAAGGGACGAAACGTCCCTTGAAGTTACTTTCTTACAGCTGAATCTAAGATAAATTGATATGCTTTGTTAAGAACAACATCATTTTCTAGTGCACTTTCTGGGATGTATTTCTTGATGTCTTCAACAGGCATATTATAACGTTTTGCTAGTTCGTCATACTTAGCAACTAATTCTTCTTCGGTTGCTTTAAATCCTTCGAGTTTAGCAATTTGTTCTACAACGAGTGTTGTCTTAACGCGCTTTAATGATTCATCTTGGAGTTGTTGTTCGAATTGTTCTTTATTAACACCTGAAAGTGATAAGAACATATCTAATTCTAAACCGTATTGTTTAGCTTGGTTAACAACGTTTTCTTTTGCTTGTGCAACTTCTTCGTCAACCATTTCTTGTGGAATATCCATAGAAGTATTAGCTAAAACAGCGTTGATCACTTGTTCAGTGATGGTATTTTCAGCTTCTGCCTTCTTTTGATCTTCTAACGTCTTACGTGTTGATGCTTTTAGTTCTTCAACTGTAGTAACACCTTCACGGTTTAATGACTTAACAAAATCATCAGTTAATTCTTGAACTTCCTTAGTTTTAACTTCATGAAGTTTAACATTGAAAACAACAGCTTTGCCAGCTAAGTTTTCAGCTTGGTATTTTTCTGGGAAAGTTACGTTTAAATCTTTAACGTCACCAGGATTCATACCAACCATTTGTTCTTCAAAACCAGGAATAAATTGGTTAGAACCGATTTCTAATGAATAGTTTTCAGCTTTTCCACCTTCAAATGGAACACCATCTAGGAATCCTTCAAAATCAAAGATTGCTGTATCACCAAACTCTAAAGCACCTTCTTTAGGTTTGAGTTCGCTATTGGTTTGAAGTAAGTTCTTGATATCTGCATTAACTTCAGAATCAGAAACATCAGTCTTGATGGCTTGTACTTCGATACCCTTATATTGACCTAAGGTCACTTCAGGCTTAACAGGAGCAACTAACGCAACCTGAAAGGTTTCACCACGCTTGATGTTTTCCCATTCAACTTCAACTTTAGGTTGACCTACGATTTCGTAGTCAGGATGATTTTGTGCTTCGTGCATCTTATGGTGTAAAACGTGATTTAATGCATCTTCATATAATGTTTCAACACCAAATTTTGTTTCATAAATGTTTCTTGGGACATGACCCTTACGAAACCCTTTGACTTCGATATCCTTTTGAACGTGTTCAAAAGCATGATCAAGTCCATGTTCAAACTCGTGTGGTGTGACATCAAAGGTGTATTTCACACGATTTGTGCTTACTTTTTCTACTAACATGTAACATTCTCCTAATTCATATTTTAAGCTATACTTTATATTTATAGACCTTTTTCATTATAACACAAATTATAAGAAGATAAAGTAATTTAGATTAACATTGAAGTTTTTGTGAAATTGCGTTAAAATGAGTTTAAATGAAAGAAGGTTAATCACTATGATAACGCTTAAAGAAGTTAAATCAAAAAAGGAAGCACGTCTTTTCACTGAATTTCCGAATAAAATGTATAGAAAGAACCCGTATTTCGTAC
>DAOTHC010000260.1:0-1756 GCA_035447465.1 Acholeplasmataceae bacterium | reverse complement strand
GATGGCAAAAGCGTATGATATCGTCTTAAATGGTTATGAAATTGGTGGTGGTTCCATCAGAATTCACAACCAAGAGGTACAACGTTTGATGTTTGATACACTTGGTTTGACACAAGAAGACATTCAACATCGTTTTGGATTCTTTGTGGATGCATTAAAATATGGTACACCTCCACATGGTGGCTTAGCTTTAGGACTTGACCGTGTTGTGATGCTCATGACACAAACAACCAACATCAAAGATGTTGTCGCATTCCCTAAAACACAAAGTGCGAAGGATATGATGATGCAGGCACCTAGCGATGTTGATGAAAGTCAGTTGGATGAATTACATATCAAAGTAGGTGAATAAACATATGAAAAAGATTTACTTAGCTGGTGGTTGTTTCTGGGGTGTTGAAGGATATTTCAATCAACTCAAAGGTGTTGTTGATACAACCGTAGGTTATATTGATGGCAATAAGAAAAATCCGACGTATCAAGAAGTCTGTTCAGGAGCTGCTACACATGCTGAAGCGATGGAAATTATATTTGATGAGCAAGTTATCTCATTAGAAAAAGTATTAGAACACTTCTTTAGAATCATTGATCCATTTTCGAGAAATCGTCAAGGTCATGATATTGGTAGACAATATCGCACAGGTATTTATTACGTGGAACCTTCAGATAAAGAAGTCATTTTGGATTACATGGCTGCTTATTTCAAGGATCAATTAAAACGTGTACAAACAGAAGTTAAAGTTAGCTTGGATTTTGAACCTGCAGAACTTTATCATCAAGATTATTTAAAAAAGAATCCCGGCGGCTATTGCCATGTTAACCTTAACTTGGCAAAACCGGAGGAAAAGAAGTAATGCGTAAAGACTACATATCTTGGGATCAATATTTCATGGGTGTTGCTAAACTTTCTGCACTTCGCAGTAAAGATCCATCAACACAGGTTGGAGCATGTATTATTAACGAAGATAAGCGTATTGTCGGCATTGGATATAATGGTCTCCCACAAGGGTGTGATGACCGTTTATTTCCATGGTCTAATGAAGGTGAGTATACAGAAACAAAGTATCCTTACGTCGTTCATGCAGAAGCCAATGCGATTCTTAACGCAACAAACAACTTAAAAGGGGCGTCAATCTACGTGACGCTTTTTCCATGTAATGAATGTACGAAACTGATCATACAAAGTGGTATTAAAGAGATAGTTTATCAATCTAATAAATATCAGCATACCAAAGAGCATCAAGCAGCGATCAAAATGCTAAATGCAGCCCATGTTACATATCGTCAGATTGAAGTTGGAGAGCTCGAATATGTTAACATTTCTAAAGACATATAAGAAAATACTGATTATTCTAAGTTTCCCGTATTTATACGTTCTTTTTTTGCTGGTTACACCTACACCAAGACAAATTTTAGCTCCTGGTGATTTAACACCTGTTAGCCAAACGGTCACAATTGAGGGTGTGGATATGCTACCCCAATTTCATACGATTTATATTTATAATTACTATCCGATGACACCTTTTCAAGGTATATTGGCTAACATCAATGATACACTTGAGGTTGATGAATTATCAAGTATAGAAAGAGATATTTCATGGCGGGATGACTATTTAGCCGGACAGATTCAAAAACTGTCGAGTTTAAAAACATCTGTCATTAAAGCATATGAACTGGCATCAGCTCAAGATACTCAGATTAGTGTTGATTATGCATTAACTGGGTTATTGTTATCTTATCGCCCCAGCAGGTTAAC
>DAOTHC010000259.1:0-1761 GCA_035447465.1 Acholeplasmataceae bacterium | reverse complement strand
CAAAGCAATGCGGTTCGACACCCAGTTTGTCAAGTTGAGTACAGATCTCCAAACCGGTAGTCAGATAATGTGCTTCAACATTATAAGGATTGATAAACTGTTGAGGTCTGAATCCATTGATTTCTTCTGCGTACGCATCAGCCAAAGTTACACAACCCGCAAAACCGCCTTGTTCATAACTGACTTCATGCAAAATCGCACCATAACCTTTGATAATCTGTTTTCTTTCGTTGGACATCCATTCCGGCATGAAGATGTGAACGGGATGTCCATACATCGCGCCCAAAGCTGCAAAAGCAATTCCGGTGTTACCACTGGTAGCTTCTACTATCGGCATGTTTCTCGACAGCGTTCCGTCTTTATAAGACTCAGAAATTATATGTTTGGCAATCCGGTCTTTGATTGATCCAGTAAGATTATAATATTCCGCTTTGGCATAGATGACTCTTTCTTCTCCCTTATATTTGTAATTGATAATAAGTAAAGGAGTGTTTCCAATCATATTGTTCATAGATAAACCTCTTGACTAACTAAGATAAAATCATTTTATCAAATTCAATGAGCTTAAAAAAGGTGATAATGCATAATTGAGGAACTATAAGGTAAAATTCCTATTATCCAATTAATGCGTTAACACTTTTTTGTAAAAAATACCGTTTTCCCTGGACAAATTTCTTTACTTTTCGGCTGAATGTGGTAGACTTAATTGTTTGCGAACTTCTTTAGTGTTTAAAGACAAGAAAAGAGAATGATAGAATGAGAAACAAAGATATTATTAATGTGGGAGTCATCGCCCATGTCGATGCGGGTAAATCAACCTTGGTTGACGCCTTGTTAAGACAAAGCGGTGTATTTCACGAAAACGAAATAATAATAGAACAGGTAATGGATAATAATGATATCGAAAGAGAAAGAGGTATCACCATTTACTCCAAAAACTGTGCTATTGAACATAAGGGTACGAAGATAAATATCGTCGATACGCCAGGGCATGCTGATTTTTCCAGTGAAGTTGAAAGAATCATGAATACAGTTGATACTGTAATCTTACTGGTTGACAGTTCTGAAGGACCGATGCCACAGACAAAGGTTGTATTGCAAAAGTCACTACAAATCGGTCTTAAACCAATCGTGTTCATCAACAAGATTGATAAGAAAGATGAAAGAGCGATTGAAGTCGTCGACATGTGTTTTGATCTGTTCTTGGAACTTGGAGCGAATGACGAACAACTTGATTTCCCAATTATCTATGGCATTGCCAAAGAAGGCATCGCCATGAAGAGTATTTCTGATGACAGCGATAATCTAGAACCATTATTCGAATGTATCTTAAACCATGTAAAACCTTATCCGGATATTTCTGATGAACCATTGATCTTACAAGTTTCATCATTAGCTTATGATGATTATCTTGGTAGATTAGGGATTGGCAGAATTACCAGAGGAACCTTGGAGACAGGTAAAACTTATAAGCTAAGTAAAAGAGACGGTTCATTGGTAAATGCGAAAATAACTAAATTGTTTGTCAATGAAGGTTTGGTAAAAGTTGATAAACCGGCAGCTTATGCTGGAGATATAGTTATTTTTGCTGGTGTATCTCATATTTCCATCGGTGAGACATTATGTGATGAATTTCATATTGAACCACTACCGATGATCTCCATCGATAAACCGACGCTCTCGATGAACTTTTTAGTCAATGATTCTCCTTTTGTCGGTCAAAGCGGTTCTTTGGTAACTACCAGACAAATCAGAGCCAGA
>DAOTHC010000258.1:0-1762 GCA_035447465.1 Acholeplasmataceae bacterium | reverse complement strand
AATGATGTTAGGTGCTGTGTTTGGTAATGTCAGCTCGAAAGTAGAAGAAGTCAACGGACTTCTCTATTTCATCACACCACCGATCTTTATCATGTTCTTTGTCCTATCAGGTGCTGAATTAAATATCAGTGTCTTAGGTGTCGTTGGTATTATCGGTATTGTCTATGTTGTCTTTAGAGTCGTTGGTAAAATCTTTGGTTCGTGGCTTGGTGCTAAAGTCACCAAAGCTGACCCCGTGATTGCAAAATACCTAGGTTTTGCACTCGTGCCACAAGCAGGAGTTGCCATTGGGTTATCCTTAATTGCAACACAAGTTTTAAATCCTGAAATGGGATCACAAATTAGAGCCATCATTTTAGCAGGTACACTTGTCTATGAATTAATTGGACCTGTTGTTGCTAAGTTTGCATTAAAGAAAGCTGGAGAAATCTCCATCCACGCATAAAAAAAGCGCTTCGGCGCTTTTATTTATAACAGTGAAGCAAATCCTCTTAAAACCACTTGTAAAAGTCGGTAAAGGGGATTTTTGCGTCTGATGGTGGTGATGATCGCTGATTGTTTGACCGTTTCATCAAAGAAATGATTCATATCCTTAATCGCATCACTTTGATAGAGATAAACCATGTTTTCAAAGTGAAGGTATAAAGACCTAAAGTCTAAGTTACATGTTCCAATTAAGGCTTCACGATCATCAATAATCATCATTTTTGAATGTACAAATCCTGGAGTATAGCGATAAACCTTAACGCCTGCTTGCATCAGTTCAGGTACATACGATTCAGTGACAATAAAGACAATCTTTTTATCTGGTACAAATGGAATGATAATTTGAACATCGATGCCTGATTTAGCAGCTAATTTCAAGGCTTCAGATAACTCGTTATCGATAATGAGATAAGGTGTCGTGATCTTAATGGAAGAGGTTGCTTCATTGATGAGTGATAAATACATGTTTTTTGAAACAAGTTCTTTATCTAAGGGTGCGTCATTAAAGGGTGAGACATAACCATCAAGCGGTGCTTTCTCGTGTGATTTATAGTCTAGGTAATTGATCTTACGATTTGTTTGAAAGCGATAGTTTTCTAGAAAATTAATTGTTAAACCAAAGACAGCATCACCTTCTAAACGAATACCAGTGTCTAACCAATGACCAAAAGGTTGAATGAGATTAATATACTCATCTCCGATGTTAATGCCGCCTGTATATCCTATTCGACCATCAATGACAACGATTTTTCTATGGTCACGGTAGTTCATCGCAAAATTCAAATGAAGTCTCATGGGATTGAAAGGAACAGCATCAATTCCTATTTTTCTCAAATGATGGTGATAACGATAAGGTAGTGTGGAAGATCCAAAGTCATCATAGATGAGTTTGACTTCGACTCCTTCACTGACTTTTTCTTTTAAGATATCTAAAATGGTATCCCACATGACGCCTTTGTTGATGATGAAAAACTCAAGAAAGATAAAACGTTTCGCACTTTTTAAATCTTGTAACATCGCCTGATACATTGAATCTCCCGATGGAAGAAACGTCGTGTGTGTTTTCTGATAGAGTGGGAAATTTAAGTTATAGAGATACTTGGATGGTTTATTGTTTAAAGGGTTATCAAAGTGATCCACGTGGTGGAAACGATCTGCATCAATTTGAAGAAAACGATTGATAATTTTCGGACTAAAGTTTTGTTGCCGATAAACCACATAAAAGATACCACCAAAGAGTGGAAAGATTAAGATAGGCATAATCCAGGTGAGTTTA
>DAOTHC010000257.1:0-1771 GCA_035447465.1 Acholeplasmataceae bacterium | reverse complement strand
GAGATGTTAAAATCTTTAAATAATATGACTTTTGTTGATATTGCATCTCATCTAAAAGATGAAAGTAACCGTTTCAAAGAAATTTATACGTTAGAAGGACTTCATGTAAGTCCTTTAGGCTATGAAGTTATAACTGACTTAATACGAACATTTTTAGATTGAAAGAAAAACGACAGAGGACCTCTTCACTTTGTCGTTTTTCATGTGAAATTTTTTAAAGGGATTGCCATTTTGATGTGATAAAGTATAATAAACGTGAGGTGTATAAACATGGATATCCTATTTTTAGAACCCGTATTCAAAGAACGCATTTGGGGAGGACAAAAATTACATACAGCTTTTGGCTATGACCTTCCTTACGAAAAAACAGGTGAATGTTGGGCAATCTCTGCACATCCCAATGGGTCATCTATCATTAAAAATGGACGTTTTAAAGGTAAAACACTCCGTGAAGTTTATGAAAACGAACGTGAACTCTTCAATCATTTAGCATCACCACGTTTTCCTTTACTGACTAAGATTTTAGATGCTAATGACGATTTATCTGTCCAAGTTCATCCATCGGATGATTACGCGATGCTTCATGAGCGTGATTTAGGTAAAACAGAATGCTGGGTCATCTTAGATGCAGCTCCCGGAGCTGAAATCATTTATGGTCATCATGCACAAACCAAAGAAGAACTTAAAAACATGTTGAATAATCATGAATTTGATCAACTCCTTATGAAAAAGAAGGTCAAACCTGGTGATTTCATCTATGTACCATCAGGAACCATCCACGCCATCAATAAAGGCATCCTTATCTTAGAAACTCAACAGTCTTCTGATACGACCTATCGCATCTATGATTATGATCGAAAAGATGATCAAGGAAAACACCGTGAACTTCATCTTAAAAAAGCACTCGATGTTGTTACAGCTCCTCATGTCGATCAAACACCGATTCCTAAAGTGTTGAATTACAAGGATTCAACAATCACACGTTATGTTTCCAATGAGTTTTTCACCGTTGAAAAATGGGACATCAAGGGAACTATGACACTTAAATCAAACCACTTCAAACTCTTATCCGTCATTGATGGAGAAGGCACATTAAATCGTGAGTCTTTAAAGAAAGGTGATCATCTGATCATCACGGGTGAAGTTTATGACATCAATTTAGATGGTCATATGTCACTCATCGTATCTTGGACATAAGAAAAGGCGAAATTTTCGCCTTTTTTATTATGCTATAGGTTTTGTATAACAACGTCTACGCTTGTGAGGTACATACTCGAAGTCTTTCCATTGGTTTTGAATGTTCGCATTCAGCTCTAATTCAGGTCCAGTTTCTGCAAATCTGACCTTATGTTTAATACCTGTCTTAATACCATCTTCAAACATGAGTGCGATAATGCCTCTACCTTGATGTTTAGGATCAATCGCAATGAAGTATAAATCAATCACATCATGTTTCTTTAAAGCTCTAAGAAGTCTGAATACCCCAAACGGGAATAATTTACCATTTGATTTCTTATTAGGAGCTGCTAAACTTGGCATAATAATGGTAAAACCAACCAATTTCTTTTCTTTATCTAAGACAAACCATAAGTATTCTAATGATACGATCATGATCATCTGTTTGATATAGTAATCCATGACCTTACGTGTGATGGGATAGAATCCATAGAGTTCGTTAAACGCAACATTATACATATCAAATGCTTCATAGATGTATCTAAAGATTTCTTTTTTAGATTTACACTTAATGAGTTCATAACCATAACGTTTT
>DAOTHC010000256.1:0-1780 GCA_035447465.1 Acholeplasmataceae bacterium | reverse complement strand
GTAATTGATGAGTGACAATGTCGAAATGATAACTGCAATAGCTGTAATGATATAAAATGATTTGGTTTCGATATGTTTTAATGCATTCTTCCATTTACCAGTAATGACTAACAAGTGAACAAAGAAGTTCGTTCCACCAGCAAACATCAAGAAGATCGTTATCACTTCAATCGGAACACTTTGATAAAAGCCTATACTTTCTGGTTTTGTCGAGAATCCGCCGGTTGCAACCGCACAAATCGCATGATTAATCGCATCAAATGGATGCATGCCAAAGATGATGTATAAAATCGTTCCCAAGATGACATATCCTAAATAGATGAATAAGATATAACGTCCAGAACGAATGAGGTTAGGGACAAGTTTATCACCATGTCCTTCAGCATTGTACATACGCATACCAAATTTATCAGAGATCACAGCAGTTAACACTAAGACTAACCCAGCACCACCAACAAACTGTAAGACACTTCGGTAGAATAGAAATACTTTGGAAGCTTGTGTGACATCTACAACCGTTAGTCCTGTCGTTGAATAGCCTGATGATGTTTCAAAAACGGCTTGAGCTAGATTGTATGTTCCAGTGAGCATAAAGGGAATTGCAGAAGCAAAGATTGCTAAAATCCATAATAAGACAACTAAAATGGCATCTTGATGTCTTTCTAGTCGTTCTTTGACGTACCCTTTAAAGATAATTCTTGAAATAAGACCAAACAGAATTAAAACACCTGCTGGTGGTAAAAAGTATTTGATCTGGTTAACCTCTTCGTGGTAAAAAGCGACCATGACAAGTGGTACGAGCATGATGATACCGATTAAAATGGAAAACATGCCGAGGTAACTTAAAATTAGTGGGTAACCTCTTAATGATTTTTGATCCATAAATTATCTCTTTTTCTGAATGAAATCGATGATTTCTTCCTTTTCTGATGGTGTAGAAATGATAATGAGTTTATCTTCTGCTTTAATCCGTGTATCCCCTTTTGGAATAATGACATGAGGATCTCTGAAGATACAGCTGATGTTGATGTTTCTTGGGAAAGGAATATCCATAATGCGTTGATTGACAAGATGATATTCTTCTTCAACACCAATTTCAATCATAACAATTTTTTCATCTTCGATAGATAACGTCTTGATGATATTTTCAACAGATGATTCATTTAAGATGGTCTGTGCCATCAAATAGGTTGATGATATAATAGAATCAATACCCAGTTTTTTAAAGAGTTCCACATTTTTAGGATTCTTGACTTTGGCTACGGTACGTTTGATGTTAAATAATTTTTTTGCAGTGATACAAGCGATATAGTTATCTGTATCATTATCTGATAAAGCTAAAAGAACATCTGCATTATCACATTCAGCATCTGATAATGTATATGCTTTGGTAGGGTCACCTGGAAAAACGGGAATATCGTTGTTGGTACTAATGTATTCAGCAAATTGACGATCATTATTGATGACGATCAATTGATGATGTTCTTCTTTGAGTGTATTGACGATATAATCGGCTTCGTGCTTACCGCCTGTAATGACAACTTTCATCAGACATCACCCTCCTCATACTGATCCATAAATTCAGCTAAAGATAGCGTGAATGGATAGATTGCTTTGATATATGTACCTTCGAGCAATTTACCTTTGTCTGTATCTGATAATCTCACGTAAATCTTGGGGACATTATAGACATAATAACAAATGTGTGACAAATAGATGTTGGTGTTATCACTATCTGTTGTAATGACAACAGATAGTGATAACACCAACAACTATTTGT
>DAOTHC010000255.1:0-1787 GCA_035447465.1 Acholeplasmataceae bacterium | reverse complement strand
GATCTTCAAGATGTAACATCGTTAAATACTTCCTTGCAATCTGATCAGCTTCTTCTCTTTCAAATCCGCGTGTTTTCTCTAGAACTAAACTGATATTTCTTTCTAATGAAAGATGTGGAAATAGATTGTGATTTTGAAAAACAAATCCTATTTTCTTACGGTAAACTTCTTC
This sequence comes from Acholeplasmataceae bacterium, assembly GCA_035447465.1. GTDB lineage: Bacteria > Bacillota_I > Bacilli_A > Acholeplasmatales > Acholeplasmataceae > Peloplasma. The sequence continues at coordinate 1,615 of DAOTHC010000255.1, read as the reverse complement.
ATCTACCTGATGATCATTGATAGATATTGATCCTGATGTTGGTTTTTCTAGACCGCTTAACAACCTAATCAACGTGGACTTACCTGAACCTGATACACCGATGATTGCTATTGAACTATAACCTTCTAAATCTAAAGTTAACTGACTAAGCACCTCAACATCATAGGTGTGTGAGAGATCTTTAATATGTATTTTCATAATGCCCACTTCCTTTGAATCCATTTAGTTAATTGAGATAGTGGTATCGTGATAATCAAATATAAGATCCACATTAAGACATAACCTTCAACAAATGCAAATGTTTTTGATTGAGCAACTCTAATTGCGTAATAAAGCTCATTATACGATAAGACATTTAGCAGTGCACTTCCCTTAATAATCATTGAAAAGTTATTCATCATAGGTGGCATTAAGATTCTAATAACTTGGGGAATAATGATATAACGATAACGCTGATATGGTGTAAATCCAAAAAGATCCATGGTCATATATTGATCTTTTGAAATACTTGAAAAAGCAGATTTATAAACATTCATCATATAAGGTGTCATATAAAAGACAAGTGCAGCAAACCCTAATGCATTTCTGTTGAAGGTACCGAATGCTGGTCCAATAACAAATGCTGTAATAACTACTAAAACTAAAAGTGGTGTTCCATAAATGATTTCTGTGAAAACATCAGTTAAGGCATTTAAGTACTTAATTTTTGATATAGAGAATAAATAAAAGATAAATCCTAAGATGAGGCTACCAAACAGTGACAAAATAGATACCAAGATGGTGTTAAGTACACCTTCTGATATCATGTTTTGATAGTCCTTAAAGGAGACTAGACTAAAGTCTGACGTTTGTCTCATAATGACAAAAACGATAAAGGCAACCACCGTCATGATTGCCAGTATGTAGCTTAATAGTTTACTCTTCATCGATGTAGAAATCTAACCCGTAGCGTCCTAAACGATCTAGTAAAACAGCATCCCAAGTTTCTTTTAAGATATCATATAAACCATATGTTTCATTAAATGTTTCAATAAACGCATTCGCTTTTTCAATTAATTCAGTATTTCCTTTTTTAACAGCCATACCAATAGGGCTTGATACAAAAGGATCCCAAACGACCATGGTTGTAGTTGGATTTGCTTTAAAACCATCAACAACTGGGTTAGCACTCATGAGAAGTACATCGGCAGTACCTTGTGCAACAGATTCAACAGCTGTTCCTAAATCGGTAGCTTCCGTGACAGTTTTACCATAAGATTGCGGAATGGAAGCTGATACTTGTGATGCTATACCAACATAGCGTGCATTTTCAATCGCGAGAATATCTTCAACAGTTGAATCTTCAGTTAGGTTGTTCGCAGTTGCAAAGCTCTTGTTCACCAACGTAATAATCTTGAAGTAAAAATAGGGTTCTGAAAAATCAACAGATACTTTTCTAGCTTCTGTAATACTCATGGATGCAATCGCAATATCGACTTCACCAGCTTCAAGTGCTGGAATAATGGAAGAAAACTCTGTATTAACAATTTCTACTTCAACGCCTAAGTATTCACCAAACGCTAAAGCGATATCGACTGATATACCTTCAGGTTCATTAGATGTATTGACTGTTTCA
>DAOTHC010000254.1:0-1788 GCA_035447465.1 Acholeplasmataceae bacterium | reverse complement strand
AGTAAAAATGGTGTTTGATCCCAGCTCCATTTATCAGGATTCATTTTGATGGCTCTGTATGGTTTTTTCATAAGCTCACCCCTAATCCTTATCGCCAAAAAGACGCCAAGATAGACGACTAAAGAAATAGATAATCAGCAATAAAACGAGTGACAGCGCAGCTGCATAACCCATGTCATAGCGGATAAAGCCGTAATCTTCAATATGGTTCACAATTAATGAACCCGCATAATTAGGTGTTGGATTAGATCCAGATAACTGAACACCTAAAGCTCCAGCAGAAAATGTTCCGACAATTGCCATCACAGCACCAAAAAGCATCTGCGGTCGCATCGCTGGAATCGTAATATACATAATTTCTTGCCACCGTGTCTTTAAACCGTCAATAGCTGCTGCTTCATATAATTCAGGGCTAACATTAAGTATACCTGCTAACATCGCTAAGAAACCAACCCCCATGGACCCCCACAAGGCAACGATGACCATGATGGTAAATAAATATTCTGGCGATTGGAGAAAGGCAATCGGCTCAACAATGAGCCCTAACTCTAAGAGTATAAAATTTAAATACCCTGATTCATCACCAGCAAAAAAGACTTTCCATACAACGGTCATCGTAATCCCTGCAGTAAGTGAAGGAGAATATAAAATGATGGCAAGTACCGTGCGTAGCTTATACGATATTTGAGCGAGTGCCCAAGCCATGATAAACGATAGAATGTACCCACCTGGTCCAACAATCAGTGCAAACTTAATCGTATTGGGTAGGATGTAACGCATGAATTCTTCGTCAGCTGTTAAAAGATAAATATAATTATTTAACGAGTTAAACTTTGGAAAGCTGACCATATCGAAGGTTGTAAACGACAAAATCATCGCTAAAGCAACAGGTATCGCAATAAAAGACATAAAGAGTAAGACATATGGCAATGTGAAAAGATAAGCCGATTTATCGTCTTGTTTAAACTGCTTCTTTTCAGTTTCAATCCATCGTTTGATGGACATAGATGGTGTTTTAGTCATTGTCATACCACCTTAAAATGTCTTCTTTTGTCGGTAAAATGAATGGTTTTATGATATTTCCTTGACGATCTAAATAACCAAATTCAATCATTTTACGAGCAACTTCTTTATCAATTTTGATGATGGCATCGCTGATCGAACTTCTTAGATTTGCATCTTCATAAACGACACTCGTCCACGTATTAGAGATTTCACGTTCGATGATATAACTTCCAGGAATTTTAGGTACTTCTTTCAAATGATCCCATTGTTCAAGGATAACAGCTTTATGATCTTCTTGCCATTTCATGTTTTCGAATGCTTCAAGATTAGCAGTATTCCATAAATATCTCGTGCCTAATGTATTGATCAATGTATCAGCAAAATTATTTTGGGTTTCAGTTGACATCCACCATGATAAGAAAGCCCATGCTTCATCTTTCTTTGTACTCTTATCAAAGATGATTGAAGCTTGTTGTGCTCCACCCATTGATCGATTGATCACAGTTTCTGTCATACCAGATGTTTCATTATAGACTTCATGTTCAATCCCAGGAACTAACGCAATATCCCATAAACCTCTAATATCTGATGCAGCGTTCATGAGCTGTAAATACATACCAAAATCACCAATACCGATCGGTATGGATGCATAACGGAAGCTATTGAAAAATGAAGGTACTTGATAAGGCATCGCATATTCGCGGTATAAATCTGTCATAAACGTCATGGCTTCAATGGTGTTTTCTTGATCAAGACCAGATGATAAACCATCTTCTGCATAGA
>DAOTHC010000253.1:0-1790 GCA_035447465.1 Acholeplasmataceae bacterium | reverse complement strand
GGTGAATCTGAAGAAATTATGAATGCTGTTGGCGATTTAGCGATTGCTGCAGTTGTAGCTATTCTACTTGTTTACATGATTATGGCGATTCAGTTCCAATCACTTATTTATCCACTCATTATCTTATCAACGATTCCATTAGCATTTACAGGTGGTATGATTGCACTACTCCTTACGGGAAGTTACTTATCACTCGTATCGATTATGGGTCTCATTATCTTAGTCGGAGTTGTTGTCAATAACGGTATTGTTTTAATTGATTATATTCGGATATTAAGAGAAGAAGGTCATCCCGTTAAAGAAGCCATTGTTTTAGCCGGTAAGACGCGTTTAAGACCAATTTTTATGACAGCTTTAACAACTATATTAGGTTTATTAACGCTCGCTTTAGGATTTGGAGAAGGCTCTGAGTTGCTACAACCTATGGCGATTACCGCAATTGGTGGTCTACTTTATGCAACCTTATTAACCCTCGTCGTTGTTCCTACGATCTATGCACTTTTAAACAGTAAAAAGATTAAGGAGGAAGAACGTGCAAACAGCTAAAGAAAAGTTACTTCATACCCTGGTTGGCTACATCAAGAAGGGTGAAGACATTGAGAAGGTTGCATTATCAAAGATTGCTCATGATGCTGAAATTGGTAAATCAACTGTTTACGAATACTTTGAAAGCAAAGAACAAATGATTGTTGAAACGTATCGCTACCTCTTAAAACACTATGAAAATATTTTATTAGCTGACTTAGAAGCCATGGACTTCAAAGGCGCACTGTTTGAGGAATTATCACGAACACTCCTTGTGTTAAAAGATGCTAGAACTTTGATGGAAGCGATCATGAAGGTACCTCATCATCAAGAACTAAGAATTGATATTGCATTGAAAGATGAGATTCAAGAGATTCAAAAATCAATGGAGAAACGATTTGCCAATATCATGTATCTCGGTGCCGTTGAAGGAATCTATCCTTACCGTGAGCCACAGAAGGAAACACCTTACGTAATGAAGGCTATTATTTCAGGTCTGTTATTCCAATTTATGAATGATGAGATGGATATGACCGAAGAAGAACTATTACATCTGATTTATCGTGAGATTATACGTCTTGTTAAATCATAAAAAATGACACATACCCCGTGGTATGTGTTTTCTTTTCAAACGTTTTCGCAAACCTATGGCATTTCTAATCGTTTCCATTTATAATGGAAATGAGAACATGATAGAGGTGCTTATGAAAAATTATCTAAACGTATTGAAAAGTGGCAATCAAGAACCTGTTGTAGGTCTTAAAGATTTATCAAGATTAGCTGCTACAGAAGGTATTGTCTTATTAAAAAATGATCAGCATGTTTTACCTTTGATTGATCAGACGATATCGATTTTTGGTCGTATTCAAACCGATTATTATAAGAGTGGAACTGGATCAGGTGGACTGGTTAATGTTGATCGCGTCACATCGATTCTTGATGCGCTCTTAGAAAACCCATTTGTTAAAGTGAATGATGATCTTGTCGATATGTATCGTGAGTGGACATTAGAAAATCCATTTAATGCAGGATCAGGCTTTTGGGCTAGTGAACCTTGGAGCCAAAAGGAAATGCCATTATCAGAAGAAATCGTTAAAGATGCACGTAAAAAATCTGATGTTGCTATTATCATTATCGGAAGAACAGCTGGTGAAGATCGTGATAACAGTGATACAGAAGGTTCCTATCGTCTTTCACAAGATGAAGAACAATTGATGTCTTTAGTGACTTCTGTTTTTGATAAGGTTGTTGTCTTACTCAACACG
>DAOTHC010000252.1:0-1812 GCA_035447465.1 Acholeplasmataceae bacterium | reverse complement strand
TACAGCGGTTTCTGCTGTGATTGGCGTCGTGTATCGTATAACACAAGGTGGTTCAGGCGTCTATTCAGGCGTATTAACCATAATAACAACCGCTTCACTTGGTCTTTTGTGGGCTCGTTTCCGCAAGTATTTACCTAAGATGTCAACATGGGTGGAGTTTTTACTGCTAGGTTTTGTTGCACATATCATCACACTCTTATGTTTCTTATCCATTCAACCATGGGAAACAGCAGTTGACGCAATCAGATCAACTTTCTTGCCTTATCTAACACTATATCCTGTCGTAACGATGTTATTAGCACAAATTGTTTATTTACAAAGAGAACGCATTTTAGCACAAGAAAGAGTGAAGCAACAGCAATTACTTTTGCAAGCAAGTATCGACTCAACAAAAGCGATGGAAGTTTTTGCGGTTGATACAAACTATAATTATTTATCATTCAATGAATTCCATGAACAATCGATGTTTAACTATTACCGTATACATATTCAAAAAGGTAGGAATTTCTTAGACTATATTTCTATACCAAAGATAGCAGAACGCATAAAAGCTTGTATCGATACATCACTGCAAGGTGAATTCAAGTCTTATGAAATCATGGTTGAAACAGATGTTGATAAGTATTTGGAAGAACAATACTCACCAATCATTGATGATCGTGGAAATATTATCGGTGTCACCATTTTCTCTCAAGATATCAGTGAAAGAAAACGTTATGAACAATCCATTTTATACTTAAGTTATCGTGATCCACTCACCAATTTGCATAACAGACGATATTTTACGGATGAATTAACACGACTCAGTCAACAGAAGTATTTTCCAGTATCTATTATCATTGCAGACATCAATGGTTTAAAAATTATGAACGATGCATTTGGACATGATGCAGGAGATCTCTTATTATGTACCATAGCGGATGAACTTATTCATGTGTTTAAAGATGAAAGCAGAATTGCAAGAATCGGTGGCGATGAATTTGTTGTATTGTTACCACGTACATCTTATCCTTCTGCATTAGCGCTCATTGATCAAGCAAAAAATAAAATTGAAGATAAAATGATTCAAAATATGGCTGTATCCGTATCCTTTGGTCTCGCGACTAATGATGGGAATGTGTCACTTCAAGAAACAATTAAGATTGCTGAAGATGATATGTACGCACACAAATTATTTGAAGTATCTTCTCATCGAAATGAAACCATTAAAACCATTTTAAAAACACTACATGAAAAAAATCCAAGAGAAGAAAAACATTCAGAACGCGTATCGAATATTTGTGTGAAGATCGGTATGGCTTTAGGTATGAGTAGCGAACAAATTTCACTACTTAAAGCTATTAGTAATTTACATGATATTGGTAAGATTGCTATTGATGACGCCATCTTAAATAAGCCAGGAAAACTAGATGACAAGGAATGGGAACAGATTAAACGACACCCAGAAATTGGATATCGTATCTTATCAACATCACCTGAATATGCAGAAATCGCTCAAGATATTCTATCTCATCATGAACGTTATGATGGCAAAGGCTATCCGAGAGGTATAAAGGGTGAAAGCATTCCCATTCGCGCGCGTATCATTACAGTTGCTGATTCATATGATGCCATGGTTTCAGAGCGTCCTTATAGAAAACCACTAACTCATAAAGAAGCAATCGAAGAGATTAGACGAAACTTAGGAACACAATTTGATCCCAATATCGGTAAACTATTTATTGATTTATATAAGGAACATGATAAAGTCATTCAATAACCTCTTTTTGTTTTTATACTATGAAATCGCTTACGCGCTCGATATTGTCATAG
>DAOTHC010000251.1:0-1837 GCA_035447465.1 Acholeplasmataceae bacterium | reverse complement strand
GGAAGATAGTATGCCTGAGATAATTTTAAAAAATATAACCAAAAGATGGAATGGATTTTATGCGGTTGACAACCTCAATCTTATCATCGAAAACAATTCATTTATCACATTATTAGGACCATCTGGTTGTGGTAAAACAACAACACTACGTATGATTGCAGGTCTTGAAACACCAACAGAAGGTAGTATTCAAATCGGTGGAGTCACCGTATTTGATAGCGAAAAAGGCATTAATATTCCAGCGAACAAGCGTAAAGTAGGATTCCTCTTTCAGAACTATGCACTTTGGCCTAACATGACGGTTTATGAAAACATATCCTTTGGTTTAAAAAATATTAAAGAAGAACTTCCTTTGTATGATTTTGTGATCATGAATAACAATCGTATGATTGAAATTCTTAATCGCATACAGGAATTCAAAGATGTTTTAAAAGATTATGAAGATACCGATGGTAATCTTGATGTCGCAAATGCGAAACTAAAAATCATTGATAAGTATCAAGTATCACAGTATACAGCCTCAACCTTAATTCAATATTATCGCAGTAAAAAGATAGATGTTAAAGAGATCATCACAGAGTTACTCAGTGTGAATAATAAGCGCATCATGGATTATAAAGCAAAACAAATTTCAATCACTGAAGATTATCGCTTGATTAAAGATGGTAAGATTATCGTTAAAGAAAGAAAACTCGATAAAGAAGAAATTGATTTGCGTGTTAGAGAAGTTTCTCGTATTGTTAAAATTGGTATGTTCATGGATCGCTATCCTAATGAATTATCAGGTGGACAACAACAACGTGTTGCTATTGCGAGAACATTAGCTCCTAAACCTCAAGTTCTCTTCATGGATGAACCACTCTCAAATCTTGATGCTAAATTGAGATTAGAAATGAGAACAGAGCTTCAAAGACTTCACATTGAAACAAATTCAACATTTATTTATGTTACACATGATCAATTGGAAGCTATGACATTATCAACTAAGATATGCTTGATGAACAATGGTTTATTACAACAATATGAAAAACCATTAACGATTTATGAAAGACCAACCAATTTGTTCGTTTCAGATTTTGTTGGTACACCTTCGATCAATCTCATCAATGCGCATGGTATTTACCAACAAAACAAATTCAACCTCTCTATTTGGGACGATTTCACAGTGACATTCTCACCTAAAGATTTCAAAGATTATGATAGCTGGTATAAGCAATCAGTTGAACAACTCAATGAATCTAAAAAAGTTGAATATAAAGTGGAAAAAGTCAATAAAGACACTGCCTTTGAATATCCAATTGCAAAAATAGCTGAAGACTATATGAGTCTTAAGGATCATGATCAATTAACTGAAAATGATTTTGTTATTGGTGTTAGACCAGAATTTTTGAACATTCATGAGAAGGGCTCATTTACAGGCGAAATCTATAGCTCGATGCCTACTGGTATGGAAACAACAGTACGAATCAACATTGGGAATTACTTATTGACAGGTGTCGTATTTGGTGATGTGACATTTGATATTGGATCCAAGATCCGATTTGATATTGACACAGAAAACATTTTGTTATTCTCTAGAAAAACACAAAACATGATGTGTAAGGGTCAACTCAAACTTACATCTGAAAACTAAACAAGGTAGTTCAATTAGATAGAGATCACTGATTTCTATCTTTTGTTATATGAAAGAAAGAAATCAAGATTCATGTGTTATTTTATGTGATCTAAACCCCTAATCGATATCAAAATAAATCATCTAAAATGGTATAATGATAGTATCTTAAAAAATGAAATTAAAGGATTGAGGTGATACCATGTTAGATTATAAAGATAATTA
>DAOTHC010000250.1:0-1848 GCA_035447465.1 Acholeplasmataceae bacterium | reverse complement strand
TAGAAAATTGTTGTCTATAACATATGATTACGAATGTGTCATGCAAAAGTCAGGTTATATCATCAGTCTACACTTTGTCAAACAATGAAAAAACATGATATGTTTTTCTAAAGAAAAAAGTGCATCATCTTTTTCAAGATAAAGCACTCGTAATCTGTTTAGGATTTTCGATAAAGATTTGATCAAGTACATCTTTTTCAAAATGCTTTGATAATACGTGATAACATGTCTTTAAATTAGGCTTTCTTTCATCAAGATTATGGGTATCTGATGCGATCAGATCAACCAAACCTTCTTTGATCATCTTTAAAGGTAATTTGGGCTTCACTTTTTTATCTGTACCCAAAAGTGATGTTGAATTGACTTGAATGAGTGCACCTGTTTGTTTGATTCTCACATAATCATCAAAACCTAGGTAAGGATATCTTTCCACATGTGCCACAATCGGAATAAATCCCATGCGTGATAGATCATAAACGACTTCTTCGACGGGTTGTTCATCTCTCATCGAAAACTCAATGAGAAGGTATTTTGAGTGTCCTAAGGTATATGTCTTATAATCAGGTGATAAATGACTGCGATATAAGACTTCTGCACCCAACGTTAATGTGACATTAAGACCTCTTTTTTTAACTTCATCAAGAAGTTCTTGATAACGGATAAGATGAACATCTCTTTCCACCTTTTGAACTCGCGATTGAACATGAGGGGTGAGGATGATATGATTAACACCCTCTTTAATCTCTTCTTCAATCATGGCGATTGATTGTTCAAGACTCTTTGAGCCATCATCGACATCAAAAAGAATGTGCGTATGCAAATCAATAAACATTATTCGTCATACGTATAGCTATAGTCATAACCATAGCCATAAGATCCACTCTTTAGGTTAACTTGTGTTAAGACAGTACCAATGATATGGACGTTATTGGTCTTAAGTGTTTGAATCGCTTCTTTAACTAAGGCTTTTTTCGCATTACCTTGAGCAACAATAAAGACGATGCCATCAGTATTTTTAGCAATATAAAGCGCATCTGATACCGCGATAACAGGAGGTGTATCTAGTAAAACATAGTCATACTCTTCACGAAGCTTTCGAATGAGCTCTTTAAGTTTAGATGATTCTAGGACATTGACAACAGCAGTTGTTTTTTCCCCAGCAACGATGAAGTCAAAGCCAAAATCTTCAGAATGTTGAACAAGTTTTTCATAAGAGATCTTACCTGATAGATAATCAGTTAAACCATCTTTGTTAGGAACATTGAAGACTCTTTGCATCTTAGGTTTTCTTAAGTCTAAATCAAGAAGGATGACTTTCTTATTCTTTTGTCCTAAGAGATAAGACAAATTCGATACGAAAGTTGATTTCCCTTCACTTGCTAATGTAGAAGTAAATTGAACGACCTTAATTTTGCCATCAATATTGGCATAATCTAAATTGATAATTACTTTTTGGAAGGATTCAGATGTATAAGAAAGAGGTTGTTCTTTTGTCACTAAATAGTCATAGCGTTCATTGCGTTCGCCATTGAATATATTCTTTTTCTTACTCATGAGCGGGTCTCCTTCACTTCGAATTCAGGGATAACCCCTAACACTTGAATACCAAAGGCAGATTCAAGTTGTTCTTTTGTTCTAAAGGTGTTATTAAATAATTCTTTAACGAAAGCAATACCGACACCTAAAATACCACCAAGGATAATACCGATTGCGATATATAACACTTTATTAGGTGAATCATAAACGCCTTCTTGAGCGGTTGATGTACGGATGATGTTATCTTTTAAGATAGCAACATTCGTATTCGCAAACGCAGGAACAATTAAAAAAACGGCGGGTTCAAATACA
>DAOTHC010000249.1:0-1852 GCA_035447465.1 Acholeplasmataceae bacterium | reverse complement strand
GGTCCAATACCTACTTTGACGATATCAGCACCACGTAAAATGAGTTCTTGAGTCATATCAGCCGTAACGACATTACCAGCGATGATGACATGTGATGGATAAGATTTTCTAACACTTTCAACAAAATCACCAAAGTGTTCAGAATAACCATTAGCAACATCGATACAAATAAACTTGATTTCTGGATGATCTTTTAAAATTTCTTTAAGCTGGTTAAAATCTTGTTTAGATGTACCCGTTGAGATTGCAAAATGATTGGGGTTGAGTTCAGACATAGCTTTTTCGATATCAGATTTATCATAACTTTTAACAAGACACGTAAACAAACCATGTTTTTGGAGTGCTTTCGCCATCTCAACGGTACCAACACCATCCATGTTAGCTGCCATGATGGGAATGCCTTGCCATGTGGTCTTGGCATGTCTAAAGGTATATTCACGATTTAAGTCAACATCACGACGACTGGATAATGTCGAACGTTTAGGTCGGATTAATACATCACTGAAATCTAGTTTGTCATCAAATTCAATTCGCATAGCGCACCTCGGTATGGATTTATTAACTACGTTACTATTATATGTGATAAAGACACAGAGCTAAAGGCCAAAGTGATAAAATGGAAAAAATATACATAATCTTATCATGATTTGAATCAATTGAAAAACACCATTTTGTAAATCCTTATGCTATAATGTGTTTGCAATCACTCTCGGGTAGTGGCTCAGCTTGGTAGAGCGCCTGGTTCGGGACTAGGAGGTCGCAGGTTCAAATCCTGTCTACCCGACCATGTCGACAACAATCATCTTTGATGGTTGTTTTTTTGATATAATGAAAGAAAAGGATGATGTGTATGCATTACTTACTGATGCTAAATAGTTTCAAAGGAACACTCACAAGTCAAGAAGCCAATGAGATTGTCAAAGATTTAGTCTTATATCATGATCCTACGGCTAACATTAAGGAAATCACAATCGCAGATGGTGGTGAAGGAACACTTGAAGCAATGAGCAAGATGATACCTGGATTTTTTGTTATGAAAGAAGTTACTGATCTTTATTTTCAACCGATTAAAGCTCCTCTTTTTATATCACATGATCACAGCGTTGCAGTCATTGAAATGGCTAGTGTTGCTGGCATTGGTTTAAAAAAAGCTGATATGGGTCCCGATAGCGCAACTACCTATGGTGTTGGTGAACTGATGAAAGAAGCATGTCATTATGGTGTTAAGAAAATCATGATTGGATGCGGCGGAAGTGCAACACATGATGGTGGTGCTGGTATGATGGCTGCGTGTGGTATAAACTTTTATAACGTCAAACATCAATCATTTATTCCAACTGGAAAGACATTAAAAGATATTGTATCCATCGATTTTAATCATATCTATCCTAAATTAAGTGATGTCACATGTCATATCTTAACTGATGTCAGCAATCCACTTTATGGTGAGCATGGTGCATCTTATACATATGCTGAACAAAAAGGTGCAGATTTAAAGATGAAGAAGATGTTAGAAGAAGGTGTTATGCATCTGGCTGATATTATCATAAAGACAACTGGAAAAGATGTAGCAGAACAACCATACATGGGAGCTGCAGGTGGATTATCTTATGGGCTCCATGTGCTATCTGATGCTGAGATATCACTTGGAATTGATGCTATATTGAGTTTTGAAGAGACTAGAAAAGCGATTGAAGAAGCTGATGTCATCATTACAGGTGAAGGATCACTTGATGAACAATCACTACAAGGCAAAGCTGTCATGGGTATTATCAAACATGCTAAAGAACATACTAAAATTATCGCATTAGTCGGTCAAGTCAAAGGAGACAAAAAAGTCTTTATGGATCTT
>DAOTHC010000248.1:0-1852 GCA_035447465.1 Acholeplasmataceae bacterium | reverse complement strand
TTTTTTCATTTCGGCGATTTCAGTTTCATCTTTGATGGTTCTCATTTCAGCTAAAATCATTTGGCTAGAACGAAGTGAAACATATGGATAAAGTTTAATCAAGTCATGCCCAAAGGTGATGGGATATGTAGGTGGAACGTTTTCGTTTAGACGTTCTAAATCCAAATAAATTTGATCAATGGCACCAAACTGTGCACGACGTGTTGTCGATAAGGTTTGAGCAATAAATGTTTGAAGAGTCTTAATATCTTTGATGTGATCAACAGGGATACCTGCAATCTTAGATGCTTCCTCAAAGGATAAACCAGCACCATCCCATAACGCTTTAATGGGATCAATCGGTTCAATAAAGAGGAAACTTTCTTGTTTATCAGCACCTTTAGCAAGAACTAAACATACATTTTCTTGTTCAATACCTGTTAAATAATAAAAGTTTCTATTGACGCTAAATGGATAAAACTCATCAGCTGTTCTAATAGGTGCAAACCCTGAAAAGAATAGTGATAAACTTTGATCCGCGACACGGGATAAATATGTTTGACGACGTTTTTCTAACATGTGATGCTCCTTTCTAGATCTGTTCAATCTCATTCAGAAGATTCTTTAGCACATCTTGTATAAAGTCTTTACCTTCTTGAAGTGATTTTTGAACAGTTTGGAAATATATTTTGATTTTAGGTTCTGTACCACTGGGTCTAAAGACAATCCAGGTATGACCTTCATAAATATACTTTATAACATTGGATGAAGGTAGGTCAAGTTTTGATTCCTTTGTGCCTGATGTTTTCACACCACTTTCAAAATCTTCAACAGAAATAAGTGCTTTTCCGCTAATGACAGGTGGATGGTTTCTAAAATGTGACATAATCGATTTAATCCGTTCAAGACCTGATAAACCAGGTAGGGTAATCGATTTGGTGTATTCATAATAGTAACCATAAGCTTGATAAATGTGCTCTAAATAGTCGATGAGCGTCATTTTAATCGATTTGGTGTAATTAGCCATCTCTGCAAGCATAAAACATGCTTGAACGGCATCTTTATCACGAACAAATGGACTGATGAGTGAACCGTAAGACTCTTCACATCCAAAGAGATAGGTTGACTTCTTTTGATTTTTCTCAGCTTTTTCACCAATGAATTTAAAACCTGTTAGGGTTGCTTCCGTTTCAGTGTTAAATGACATGGCGATTTGATCGATTAAGTCTGTGGTAACAACCGTCTTGTAGACCATACCATTTTTAGGTAGTAAATCTTTTTTACGGCGTTCAGATAAAATGTAGTAAAGTTCTAATGCTGCGGTTTGGTTCCCGTTGACGAGTTGATAGTCACCTTTATGTTTCACAGCGATACCTAAGCGATCAGCATCTGGATCTGTGATCATGATGAGATCAGCATCAACTTCTTTAGCATATTTAATCGTTTCAATGTAAGCCGCTTCTTCTTCAGGATTTGATGATAATGTATTGGAGAAATTAGGATCTGCAATCATTTGTGGCATGTAGGGATAAACCTCATAACCTGTTTCAGTAAGTAATCCTGGAATAACTGTACCACCAGTACCATGAAGTGGTGAATAAACAATTTTAATTTGCTTTGGCTTTTGTGTCAAAGAAATCTTTTTAACTTCATTTAAATAAATGTGGTCAAATGAACTATCAATGGTATGAATCAGTTCGTTATCAGCAACATCCACTTCGAATGGATTATCGACATAATCAATTTCTTTAATAATCTTTTCAGCGGTTTCAAGGTTAACTTGTGCACCGGTTTGATCATAGACTTTATACCCGTTATATTCTTTCGGGTTATGTGATGCAGTGATCATGATACCACCTGCACACTTAAAATA
>DAOTHC010000247.1:0-1854 GCA_035447465.1 Acholeplasmataceae bacterium | reverse complement strand
TACGTTCCAAAAGGTGTAAGAGTAACCAAACCTTTACAATCATATTTTAGAATTAATTCAGATCAAATGGGTCAATTTGAAAGAACACTTATTATTGTTGATGAAGGTGCGTATGTCAATTATGTTGAAGGATGTACAGCTCCTGTTTATTCTAAAGAATCATTACATGCAGCTATCGTAGAAATCATTGTTGAAAAAGATGCAACCTGTCGTTATACAACCATTCAAAACTGGTCAACAAATGTCATCAACTTAGTAACAAAACGTGCATTCGTTTATGAAAATGGCCATATGGAATGGATTGATGGAAACATCGGATCGAGCGTCAACATGAAGTACCCATCATGTATTTTATTAGGTGAACGCGCTAAAGGTACAACCATTTCGATTGCATTTGCAGGTAAAAACCAAATTCAAGATGCAGGTGCTAAAATGATTCATGTTGCACCTAACACAACATCAACCATTATTTCAAAATCAATTTCTCGTGGCGGTGGTTCAGTTAACTATCGTGGTAAAGTTGATTTTGGTAAAAATGCGAAAGGTGCGAAAGCTCACGTTGAATGTGACACCATTATCTTAGATGATTATTCATTCTCAGATACTATCCCAACAAACGTTGTTAAAAATGCTGATGTGTTCCTTGAACATGAAGCTACAGTCTCTAAGATTTCAGAAGAACAACTCTTCTACTTGATGAGTAGAGGTTTATCTGAAGAAGAAGCGACTGAAATGATTGTCATGGGATTCATCGAACCATTTGCTAAAGAGTTACCAATGGAATATGCGATTGAGCTTAATCAATTGATTAAACTTGAAATGGAAGGTTCAATCGGTTAATCACAAAAAATAAGAAAGATATTTGCAAATAACCGCAAATATCTTTTTAATTTGCCTTAAATAGAGTAGAATAACACTAAGGTGATGAAATGAAAAAAGCATTAATACTCATGTTAATCATCCTTTCACTGACACTATCTGCGTGTGGATGGATACCATCGTATGATGAGACTTTGCAATCCTTTGAAGAACATCTTGTTTTAGAAAACGATCTTTATCTTGAACGGATTGAACTGCTGAACCAACTGACTGAAGACGGATTAAGCGGTGTAGTTAAAATTCGAAAATCATCAGCGAGCCAACTTACAAATTCATATGGATCTGGTCTCATCTTTGATGAAGATCCCTTTTATTATTATGTCTTAACGAATAATCATATTGTTTATGATATGGATCCACAAGGTTCGATCTATCAAGTGTATGATTACAAAGACCACATCTATAATGCCACTCTCCTAGCAAATAGCAATCTTTATGATTTAGCAGTCTTAAGGATTCGCAAGCTAGAAGGTATTACGCTTCATGTTTTTTCGTTTGCCAAAGAAAACCCAGATGTTGATACACATCTTGTTACCATGGGCTATCCAGAAAGCCAACTCAATACCATTCATATGGGTATCGTTGAACAATATGGTACAGTCAATATCGATGCTGATGAAGACATTATCAATGTGACATTCCATGTCATTTATGCTGCAATTCCAGTTAAATCAGGCTCAAGTGGTAGTGCAACGATTAATGACCGATTTGAACTTATTGGGATTGTTTTTGCAGGTAATTTTCCACAAACAGGTTCTATTGCAGATTATGCCTTTATTATTCCCATTGAACAAGTTAAGACGTTTCTTACAATCCATGATTTTGACTATACCGAGGTGACATCATGAAAAAAATCTTTTCTTTGATGATCATCATGATATCCATGATCTTCTTAACGAGTTGTATCAATCCAGACGATGAAACAGCAAGTCTCATTGCACAATATGAAGATTATATCAGAACAGATATTGCTGA
>DAOTHC010000246.1:0-1862 GCA_035447465.1 Acholeplasmataceae bacterium | reverse complement strand
GAACGGTTGGTAATACTATTTAAGATCGATGGTGATTTTGGTGTGATGTATTGATTGTCTTTGGTGATACCAAAGAAGTTCGCAGCACCCACTTCTTCAATCTTGGTATGTGAGGTTGGATCTAAAAATAAACAATCAGCATACCCTTCTCTTCTAGCTTTGGTTTGTGCAAAAAGAGATGCTGCATAGTTACCACCAACTTTGACATGTCCTGTTCCATGAGGCGCAGCTCTATCAAATTCTGATACGACTAGATCAACAGGTTTAGCTTCACCATTAAAATAAGAACCTACTGGAGATACGATAATCGCAAACAAATATTCTGGAGCTGGTCTAAGACCTAAATTATCACCGATACCAATCATAAAAGGTCTGATATAGAGTGATTCTTTAAATCCATAAGGTGGGATATAGTCTTTATTGACTAATACAACTTGTTTTACAGCTTCGATAAAACGTCCTTCAGGTAGATCAGGCATCATCATGTAGCGCGTTGATGTTTGAAATCTTGCTGCATTATCAGCTACTCTAAATAACTGAATATGGCCATCTTTGGTTCTGTAGGCTTTTAAGCCTTCAAAGCATTCTTGACCATAGTGGAGTGATGTCGATAAACCAGAAATGGTTAACCTATCACTACATTCTAAACTACCATCATCCCATTTACCATCCTTGTAGTAGGAAACATAAATAGTTTTTGCTTTTTTATAGGAAAATCCGTTTGCTCTTTCAATCATAAAAATGTCATACCTCTTTCTCTCGTGATTTATAAGTAAGCGTTTACATCGTTATTGTTTGAGATCATCACAAAACGTGATGATCCTTATGTTTTTAAGTTTCAGTTCTTTCAGCTTGTTCTTCAATCTGAGGGATTCTAGATCTTAATTTGAAGAATTTTAACGTTTCATCGGTATCATAGATGAACATAAAGATTAAAGCAATAATCATGCCATAAATCATGGCAGGAAATAATAGCCATAGAACAGGGAAATAAGCATCACCTGCAAAAAATGGATTTGATCTAAAGAAATCAGGAACAAGTGCACCTAAGACCATACCTAAACCTGATAGGTCACCTCTCACACCAAAGATAAAGGAAGGATTACGAAATTCTGGGTCAAAGAATTGTTCTTTAGGTACCCATCCAACTAAGGTAATTAATGCTTCATTGATGAAGATGATCACTAAAATGGTTAGTAACATAAAGGGTGCTTTATAACTTCTTTTGAATGATAACTCGTGAATGCGGTAATGAAGCATTAAGAAAGGTGATAAGAAGATTAAGAAGTGTGAAGTGTAAAAACGAATCACTTCTAGGCTAAATGCAGGTTTAACACCAATCACCGTCGCATTAAACATCTCACTCATAGCATCAATCGGATAAAAGAATGTGATGATACCGGATGCGACACCCACCATGACCATGTAATCTCTAAGTGTCTTATTCTTTGCAAAAAATAAGATGGGGAAGAAAAGTGCAGAAACAGCACAAATATTTTCAGGTGATACTTTCGTGAAAATCTCTGGGAAAGGTACCAACGTATAAGGATAGATCAATGCTTTGGCAAAGTGTATAAACAAATTTAAAATAATTAGTCCATAGATGAACCAATATCTAAATTTGTCAGATTTTGTATTAAGAAATTTCACAGAAATCCATGTCAAAAGGATTGCTGCTGCTATGTATATGAAATAGGGAAGGTTAAACATCTCGACAACCATGGGTTTCACTCCTTTTGAGTCATGCGTACACCATCATTATATCATCAGTCTACACTTTGTCAAACAATGAAAAAACATGATATGTCCTGACTTTTGCAGTTTAAATAGATTAAAACCGACCTTACAGCCTCATTAAGCCA
>DAOTHC010000245.1:441-1862 GCA_035447465.1 Acholeplasmataceae bacterium | reverse complement strand
CATAAGCTTGAGTCCACCATCCAAACATGGGTGGAACCACCATTAAGAAAATCGCAAATAGAATAACTAAATAGACATACCATTTCTCAAAGACATCGATAAATGATTGTGACTTTGTTTTTTCAGATTGAGCTTTTTCAACGAAGTCAACAATTTTTTGAACAACAGAGTTTTTTGGATCTTTGGTTGTTTTAACGATAATCGTTGATTCAACATTAATTGAACCTGCATATACGTCATCGTTTAATGATCGAACTACGGGAACAAATTCACCTGTAATAGCTGCCTGGTTCAACGAAGTAGAACCTTTAGTGATGATACCATCGACTGGAACTTGATCACCAACTTTGACAATAACTAGATCATCAACTTTTAAATCTGAAACATTGACATTGATTTCTTGATCACCTTCAAGTTTGATCGCTGTTTGTGGAGCAAGTTTTAAAAGACTGGTTAAAGCTTTTTCTGATTTTGAAGTTGCATATGATTCTAAGACACCACTGGTTGCGAAAATCATAATGAGGATGGCACCTTCTGAATAATCGCCAACGATGAATGCACCAAGTGCGGCAAGAATCATTAAGATTTCAACATTGAGTGATTTATTTTTAATCGTTGCAAGAACACCTTCTTTAGCTTTTTCAAATCCTCCTATTGCGAAAGATAAGCCAAAGAATAAAGCGACGTACCAAGGTTCAGGATCACCTTGACTAAAAACAAATCCTAAAACGATAAAGACAAATGAAATAATGAGTAATACGGTTTCTGTAAGTAATTGTTTCTTCTGCATATAGACCTCCTGTTTACATGGCAATTTTATCACATTGTATTCACTTGTATATAAATAAAGCACCATATTATTATAAAAAAGCATCTTATTTATAAATTAAATGATTTAATTAGTATTCTAAGCAAAATTTTGTGAGATTGTGTGTTATATTTCCATTCTTTAAGATATCGATAACGCGACTTTTTTGATATACTATTTACAGGAGATGATGACCATGAATTATATCTATGAAAAAAATAAAATCTATGTAAATAATGAAGATGGGAAAATGATTGTAAACGCGACGTTTCCATTTATTAAAGAAGGAGTTGTGGTTGTTGATCACACCTTTGTTGATCCCTCATTAAGAGGTCAAGGGGTTGCTTCACAACTCATGCATGAAGTTTATAACTATGCGAAGCAGCAAAATTATAAAGTGGTTGCTACATGTCCATATGCTGTTGTATGGTTTAAGAAACACATAGAGTGTCAGGATATCCTAGATCAAGAATTACAGGCTACACTAAACCCTGAATGTCAGATATAGGAGATAAAACTGTGAAAAGACCATTGCTCATTTTAGTTGCTGGAGGATCGGCTTCTGGCAAAAGTACTGTTGTACAAGAAATTCTCGATAAGGCTGGATTAGATG
>DAOTHC010000245.1:0-431 GCA_035447465.1 Acholeplasmataceae bacterium | reverse complement strand
GATGGCAAAAGATTGGATGTCGAGCAGTTCTTGATCATTAAACATGATGATTACTATCTCGATCAAACCCACCTACCTTTAGAAGTTCGTTACCTAACGAACTATGACCATCCCAGCTCACTTGATAATGAACTTTTATACGAGCATCTAAACCTATTGCTTCAAGGAAAATCGATTGATAAACCCACCTATGATTTTGTTAATCATACCAGAAGTACAATAGTTGAGCATGTCGAACCCAAACCGATAATCATTGTTGAAGGCATTCTTATTTTAGAAAATGAAAAGATCAGAGGACTATCTAACATGAATCTTTTCGTAGAGCTAGATGATGATACACGCTTTATTAGACGTATGCTACGTGATATGAGAGAGCGTGGAAGAACATTAGAAAGTATTATTACACAGTATGAATCAACCGTTAAACCGAT
>DAOTHC010000244.1:0-1870 GCA_035447465.1 Acholeplasmataceae bacterium | reverse complement strand
ATTTTTTCTTTCCCAAGTTGCTACATCAATCTTTTTCATAATTCACCTTTCATAAATTGAATGCGATGATGCATCATACGTTTAACAAGTTTGCTAAAGAAGACTGCATCATAGCCGTGTACAGTTTTTAATGTGTGATATTCATGTACAGTCACACCTGCTTCAGAGAGTTTTCTTGCATATTCGATGGCTTCATCTCTTAAACAATCATATTGTGCTGTTTCAATGTATGTTTCTGGCATGCCATGAACATCAGCAACAGACGGTGATGCATAAGGCAACATGCCATGATCGCCATTTTTTAAATATAATTCCCACATACTTTTATTTAAAATGCTATTCCACATCGGTGTATCATCATATGCTTTCATCGAAGGTGTGTTTTGTTTAACATCGATCACGGGATATAAAAGCATTTGTCTTTCAATTTTTGGTCCTTTTTGATCCCTCGCATAGAGTGCAACTGCTGTAGCTAAATTGCCACCTGCAGAATCTCCAGCAACAGAGACATGATTTAAATCGATATTTAAATAATCAGCATGTTCAGCCATCCACAATAATGCATGGTAACAATCAAAAAATGCTGTTGGGAATGGATGTTTAGGACTTAAATGGTAACTGACATAAACCGCTTTTTGTTTGGTCTGTAAAATAATGTTTTGTAGCATCGCAATATGAACAGGTGTACCAGCCATTTGAAAACCACCGCCATGAATATAAAGAAGACCTGGAGCTTTCTCCATTTGATCCTTTAACTCATAAACCGTGACTTTGACTTTCATGTGATTGTACCCTCTAATCCAATAACGACGTCTTCTAATACCTTTTTTGGAGCGTGTAAAAAACATCGTTAGGTTAAACATAAAATTTGCTAAACCTCGGCGTGCATTGGTATATTTTTTGAATTTGAGTGGTTTTAAAATCAGTAATTCAGGATCAACCTGATATTTTGCCATAACGTATCCTTTATTTTCTAAAAAGCTTGATATAGTCACCATAGCCTTCTTTTTCTAAGTCTTTGACGGGAATAAAACGTAAGGCAGCAGAATTGATACAGTATCTTAATCCACCAAGTTCTCGAGGTCCATCTGTAAACAGATGTCCTAAATGACTATTACCTTCTGGACTTCTTACTTCCGTTCTGATCATACTAAACGTACGATCAATCTTTGTTGTGAGATGTTTAACTGGTTTGGCAAAACTTGGCCAACCACAGCTTGAATCAAATTTATCTAAGGATGTGAAAAGCGGTTCTCCAGAGACAATATCTACATATAGACCTTCTTCCTGATGATTCCAAAACTCATTTTGGAAAGGTCGTTCTGTTCCATTTTCCTGCGTAACATGATATTGCAGGGGGGTAAGTTTTTCTTTTAATTCTTTTTTATCCATTTTAATCACCTATGGATAGTTTACCATGATAAATCATTCTTTTTGTTGGTGAATGCATTAACCAAGTGCTTTCATCGTCTGGAGTTCGTTAATTAAACTCTCTGATTCTTTAACGATGAGTTCAAAGAGATCATTCATTTCATCTAATATGTTTTGTTTTGCATGATCCATCATACGTGTTAGCACCCACACAAGTCGTTTACCACTTAAGTAAGCACATGATCCTTTATAATAATGTGCTGTTTGAATGATGGTTTCAGGATTTTTTTCTTTGACAGCTTGTCTCATCTTTTCAATGTCTTTTAAGTATTCGCTTTGGAATGTTAAAATAACTTCTTTAGCAATATCATAAGAGCCTTCAAAACGTTTTAAGAAGTCTCCTCTGTCAAAGATGAAAAGTTCATCTGGTATACGAATGGTTTCATTTTGAACTAAATATTTTCTAAGACTTTGGGCTAAAGCTTCCATCTTGATGGGT
>DAOTHC010000243.1:0-1883 GCA_035447465.1 Acholeplasmataceae bacterium | reverse complement strand
AGTATTATGTTTTTATTGAAGATGACATCATCGTGAGTGTCTGTAGAATCAATATGATCAACGATAGATACATACTAGAAGGTCTACAAACACATAAAGACTACTTTCATAAGGGATATGCTATGAAACTGATCAATCACATGATGTATGATTTAAAAAAAGAAGGCATCACTACGATCTATTCGGAAGTTAGAACTTGGAATAATGTATCACATGCATTTCATCACAAATTAGGTTTTATTCAATATGGTGAAGAGAATCAAAACTACTTGTTTCAACTTGATGTTAATACATCAATACGCAGACAGTTATTTGACACATGGGCTTCAGGATATCATCACAGTGTCATATCATCAGAAAAACTTGGAACTTATCCATTCGCTGGTTATTCTGAACTTAAATATCGCATATTTGAATTGATTACACAGTATCAAAAGACCTCTATACTTGATATGGGTGTTGGTGATGGCAAAATGATCATGCCATTATATCAACTCGGGTATACTATCACAGGTATTGACCTATCTTTAAATATGATTGAATTAGCAAAAAGCAACATGCCAAATGCATCATTTATTCATGGTGAATTTCATGAGGCTATATCCTTACTTAATCAGTGTTATGATGCAATCGTATTTTCTTATGCTATCCACCATTTGACTTATCATGATCAGATTGATCTTTTATTGAGTTTGAATCAATACCTACATGAAGAAGGTATGATCATTATTGGAGATGTATCAACGAAAACTCAGCATGAGATGGAGCTATTAAGAGAAAAGTATATTGATATATGGGATGATGAAGAATATTATCCGATAGAGTCTATCTATCAACAAAGTGAATTAATAAAGCACTACGTGATTTCTTATGTTAAGATTAATGATGTTGCAGCCATCTTCCAATTCACTAAAAAGTTAGGCATAGAATCATAAGTCACAAATGATATTTAATCGTGATATAGAAAAACTAAAGGAGTGATCGATATGTCATTTGAAGAACAAGTAGCAAACATTTGTCATCAGACGAACTTTAATGGAAAAGTTTTAATTGCAAAGGGACAAGATATTCTTGTTGAATCAGGTTTTGGTTATGCCAATATCGAAGAAGAAATCCCCTTTAGTGATCATTCAATTTTTCGTATCGGCTCAATCACCAAACAGTTCACTGCAGTTTCAGTATTACAACTTGTTGATCAAGGAGTACTCAAATTGACAGATACGATTGATCACTTTATAGATGGTGTCACTTATGATCATGCTATAACGATTCATCATCTATTATCCAATAGTTCTGGTATTCCTAATTTTGATATACATGGTGATTATGATCATCTGTTAGCATCTGATTCATTCCATGAAAATATGATCAAAGAAGTCATATTAAAAAAACCTCTCAACTTTATGCCTGGTGAAAGATTTGAGTACTCATCAAGTGGATTCTTTATCTTAACACATATCATTGAAGTTGTTTCTAAGATGCCCTATCATCTCTATCTAAAGAGTCATATTTTCGATGTTTTAGGAATGAATCATAGCGGTTTTGATTTTATAGATCAGAAAGTCCCGGGTTTTGTCTCACTTTATGACATGAAGGATGATCAGATTGTTAAAGCGATAGCTTATGACATGCGTAAAGCAAGTGGAGCTGGTGGTCTTTATTCATCAACAAAAGATCTCTTTCTCTATGGGAAAGGACTTATCAATAATCAATTGATTTCAAAGAAATTAGTTGATCTCATGTTTGATGTTCAAACACCTATTAATCAACAAGGTGGATATGGATATGGGGTTGTCAGTATTACGTTTGATAACAATAATGTCACACATGAAGAAATCTATCATCCAGGTCCGTTCCCTGGATGATAGATTTCTTCATGTGTG
>DAOTHC010000242.1:0-1900 GCA_035447465.1 Acholeplasmataceae bacterium | reverse complement strand
CGCCTTCAACAAACCATCGTTGAATGGTGAAATAGACGATGAGCATCGGTAAGATGATGAGTAGTGTTGCTGCTAAGCGAACACCCTCGTTAATACGTAAAAGTTCTTCTGTGTACATCTGTGAATATTCTGAAACGAAGTTAGCTAATCGAAGTTGCAAATTAGGATAAGCACTGCCTAAGAATAGGGATGTCACATACGTTTCATTCCAATACCACACAAGTCCAAATAAAAACGATGTGATAAACGCAGGAACTGCTAATGGAATACCCATTTTAAAGAAGATGTAATAAGGTCCTGCACCATCAATTTCAGCAGCTTCATTGATACTGTAAGGGATCATTCTAAAGAATTGATAAAAGATTAAAACAAAGATAGCTGAATTGACACCTTGTCCTAATAATGCTGGTAAAATAATGGCCCAAGGACTTTCTAATAAATCGAACTTAAAGAACATCACATAACGTGGAATCATGTAAACTTGAA
Organism: Acholeplasmataceae bacterium; assembly: GCA_035447465.1. GTDB lineage: Bacteria > Bacillota_I > Bacilli_A > Acholeplasmatales > Acholeplasmataceae > Peloplasma. The sequence goes on along the minus strand of DAOTHC010000242.1, from coordinate 1,414 downwards.
CAGGAATAACAAATGTCAAAAGTACAAGAACAAGCCACACTTTTTTGAATTTGAATTCAAATTTAGCGAAACCATAACCAATGACAGATGTTACCATGGTTTGTAACAACGCTGGTATCAATGTGATGACTAAGCTTTTACCTAAGGTTGGAAAATACTTTAAGACCCTAAAGGCACGTTCATAATTGCCAAAATATAGTTTGGTAGGTATCCAATTAACCATGGGATTGATGATATCACTTTGGCTTTTTAAACTGCTCGAGATCATGTAAAGCATCGGATAAACATATAAAAATCCAATCGCGATTAACAAGATGTAGATGACAATTCGACTCAGAGGTGAATCTGTGCCTTGTGTACCATACACAAAACGATAAAGCTTCTTCTTCAAAGACTTACTCATCGTTTCACCTCCTTAGCAATTCGTTGTTTCGGTAAGAAGATGAGAGCAACTAACCCAATTAAAATCATCACGATGATAAAGTAAACCCACGCCATCGCAGATGCCATACCGTAACCCGTGTTGATATTGAACATGTTTTGTCTGATTTGCGCAATTACTTTATTTTCAGAGAATGTCGCAAGTAAAACAATGGTGTAAATAATATTAACAAAGACAAGGCTGGATAGTGATGGTAAAGTAATCTTCCAGAACGATTCCCATGGACCTGCACCATCGACGGTTGCAGCTTCATAGATCTGGCGATCTACCTTTTGTAACCCTGCTAAGAAAATTAAGATTTGAACACCTGAAAACCAGAAAATAATAATGATTTCTGAAAACAGGTTAATAATAGGTTCTGCGAGTCCTGGTGCTAACGTGTTTTCGATGATACTGATAAAGCCATAAGATTCAAAAATGTTAGCTCCACCTGCACCTTGTGTAATCAGTTCATTAATAACAGGACCTGATGAAATGATAACGGGTAAGAAGAAAATCGATCTAAAGAATCCTCTTCCTTTAATATTTCGATTGAGTAAGACAGCAATTAAAACTGAAAAGACGATGATAATCGGTACTTGAAATACAATTTCTTTTAGAAAGTCAATTAATGCTTCAATGAATGTGAAACCTTCTTCAATTTCAAAGATCTGTTTAAAATTGGTGAACCCATGAAACTGAACATCAATACCACTACCTAAAATCGTTACTTTTGACATACTGTATATCAGTGATGACACAAAAGGATATAACATAAAGATAGCGAATCCAATAATCCATATACCAATGAATGAATAACCGATCAGATTACTTCGTAAAGCGCGACTCATTTTCATTTTTTTCATCATGACCTCCTACGACATCCAAACCCGATACCCTTTAGCATCAATTGTTTCTGCTAAATAAGTATAGGGGATATCTAAATAATTAATCACGATATAGGTTCCTGATGAATACGTCACTTTAACAACA
>DAOTHC010000241.1:0-1926 GCA_035447465.1 Acholeplasmataceae bacterium | reverse complement strand
CTCTTTTTTCAAAGTATTATCCATAACCTGGGTCATCCAGTAACACCAGCATTTGTCAGTGGTCTAGGTATCGAAGATTATATGTTTGGTCTTTTTTTTGCTGCTATGTCATTTGGTTTGATGGTTGGTGCTCCCATTTGGGGTATATTGAGTGATCGGGGGCATCGTAAGCTTTGGATTATTTTAGGTCTATCGATGTATACCATTGGCCAGTTTGGCTTTGGTTATGTGGGTGATCAAACATGGATGGTTGTCTTTAGACTTTTCAGTGGTTTTGGTGTGGTGAGTGCTATTACCATTTATACAGCCATCATCGTTGAACAAACAGCTTCAAAAGATCGTGGGAAGTTATTAGCTTACTTAGCAGCATCATCAACCTTAGGTGCATCGTTAGGTTATTATCTTGGTGGATTTTTTGCAACAAACCCAGAGATGGTTTCATTACTTGGAACTGATGAACTGAAAACCATGTTTCTCATCCAAGCCATACTTAATGCTTTCTACACATTGATGATCTTTCTAACCTTAAAGGAAACCAAAGTTCAATACAGCTATCAACAACGACCTTCCATGATAGAAGGCTTGAAATCAATTACCAAAATTGATCGCAGTCTTTTGGTATTCTTCGTTTCAGTTACACTGATCAATATGGCTGCAACCAATTTATCTAAATACATCGATGTTTATTTTATTGATTTAGGCTATAGTGAACAAGATTTAGGCACGTATGTCATGGTGACAGGTATTGTATCACTCTTGACCAGTATCTTTATCGTTAAATATGCAACACGCATTAAAAAGCAATTAGTTCTTATGTCCGTCATGATGATTATCAGTTCTGTCATCGTCTTTATCGTATTTAGATCTGTTCACTTTATGGTACTGATGTATACGCTCTATTTAGGTTATGTCATCATGAAAACCATCTATGTACCACTTGAACAATCCTATATTGCTAAAGAAGCAAAAGAAGGGCAGTACGGAAGTATGATGGGACTCAGACAATCATTTGTCTCATTAGGAATGGTATTAGGTCCCATGATTGGTGGTTTCATCTATGATAAGTCACCACTCTTACTCTTTGACTTCAACGGATATCTCTTTATTGCAGGTGTTCTTTTAATAGGTGTCGTTGTATGGATTGAACGCATCAAGATGGATCGCATTCAAAAAGCAAATGCGTATCTTGGTAACGAGTTAAGTGAATCTCAAATAAAATCATAAAAAGTAGGATGATTCCTGCTTTTTTTTATGTGATAAATGACATATTTTCACATCATTTTCAGCATAAATAAATGAGATGTCTTTTTCTTTCTCTTAGCCTTGAAATAAAAGCGCTTACATGTTACAATGAAGATGGAAAAAACGATGTGTTAATGGATGGCTTTTTTTATGTGTCTTCCATGCATATGAGGATCTTAAATGACAATAGCAAGTAGTCGTTTAAAATTAAAAAGCAAAACACACAACTCTAAATCATAATAGGAGATTTTTTATGTCGCTTAAATTCAAGAATCAACCGATTGTAGCACCTGACTTTTTACTCCCAAGAAAAGGCATCGATTTATCCAAATGGGCTGTTGTAGCCTGTGACCAATTCACAAGTTCTCCAGAGTATTGGAGTGAATTAAAGAGTTATATTGATGATGAACCTTCGACAGCACATATGATTTTACCTGAAGTATATCTTGAAACGATGAAGGATCACACCATTAAACAGATTCAACAAGCGATGACTGAATACTTAAAAGATGGTACTCTAGAGTCTGTTGGTTCATCATTCATGTTGATTGAACGTATCACGAATCTTAATGTCAAACGTTTAGGTTTAATGGTTGCTATTGATTTAGAAGCTTATGATTATGAAGACGGATCAAAACCACTGATTAGAACAACAGAAAAAACAATTGTTGAACGTATACCACC
>DAOTHC010000240.1:0-1945 GCA_035447465.1 Acholeplasmataceae bacterium | reverse complement strand
CGTGTTTGATGGTATCCCATCCTTCAACATGATTCAAACCAATCACAAAGTGATCTAGATCAAGAATCGAAAACTTGATATGACCATGGTGATATTGATGATACTGAAACTGAGTTATTTCATCATTCAAATAGGCAACTTGATAAAAAATATTTTTATCATGATCATAATAGTCGATATATGAATACCCAGTTGATGCATCTGAAGTATAATTTAACCTATGACCAGTTTTCATATCGAAATAATAAAAAGCATATAATTGAGATTGTTTTGCTATCGAAATCTCATAATCATCTTCAAGGTATTCGTTGTGGGTATAATTCGAACTCGAGTCCAATGTATTGGTGAATAGACTTGTTTGAACAAGATGAACTTTATTTTCTTTCGTAGTTTCATAAAAATAAGTATTCTTCTTTGAGATGATTTCATCAATTTCTTCAGTTGATTTAAAGACTTTTGTTCCATCAATTGAAAAATATAAACCATCGACATCGCATACATTGTTTTCTTCACAAGCATTATAAAGATCCTTGTTATTGATAAACTGATTCTCATATAAATAGAGAAGGCCAAGCATGCCAGCGCGATGTAGCATGGTTTGGTTTAAGTAAGAATCATATATTATTGTTTCATCATGGGTATATGATTCTTTTGATGTTAGAAAACTAAAATCTGAAGGCATATCATCAACACCTGTTAAAAACATATGATCTGTCCAATAGTTTTCTCTCATGTAGGTTTGTGTATGATTGAGATAGTTTTGATATTGATCATAGAATTCATCAAGTGTTGATTCAGATGCATCAGAAAAATACATGTTGTCAATCCCTGGTTTACATGATGACAACATCACAAAAAGTAGACTAAATAGTCCAACAATCATCCATTTATATATAAAATTTTTCATAATTCCTCCCCGAAATATGTATTTATAAGCTATAAGCTAATATACGTGTTTTAGATTCCTCAGATAAAGGTGTTGATTTGGTTGTTTCATTATCAACTTGAACTAACACATTTTCAGATAAACCACAAAGTTTACCATCTTGATAAAGTGATTGAACAATTTTAACAGAACTTCTTCCAACACTTATGATGGATGTTCCAATGTCTACTTTTCCTGGCCACTTAATCTCTAAAAGATAATCGATGGATGCGTTAGCTATCACAAATGAACATCCTTCGCCATACATCGGTTTTTCAGGATGATACAAAAACTCTACTCTTCCTGTTTCAAAAAATGTGCTAAATACAGCATTATTAACATGCCCTTGTCTGTCAGTATCTCGATATCTGACCTTATCAAAGGTTTGATGTTTATGGTCTTCAAGTTTTAATTGTTTTAATTCATCTTTTGTCATGTTGATTGTCCTTTAACTTTTCTTTTAATGCTTCAAGTAATCGCTTTTGATTATCTTCATCCCACATGGTTGTATCACATGAGATGATATCACCGAAACAGTCTTCTATTCTATAACTTTTCATTGATTCTTTGAATACTTCAAAGGATAACAGTCCTGTTGACTGATGTACGGGATGACGATTGTGATCCCGATTGAGATATCTTTCATATAAAACATGAACCTCACCATGTAAGAAGAGTGTGATGACATGACTACCTTTAAAGATCTCATTATGTTTTAAGATCTCTAGTTCATGTTTTTTGAAATTGGCTTCGATAATGATATCTCTACCAGCAAGGATTTCCTTTTCTGCAACATGCTTCATGATATGAAATGTCGCATCCGATAGTTTTAGATTTTCTTCACGATTATGAAATCCAATGGTATCGCCTAAGACTTCTTTAATCGTATCTTTATTTAATACGGGGATGTGTAATGCATGACCTAATTGATGTGATAGGGTTGATTTTAATGTAGCAAGAAATCCAGTAACAATAATAAGTGACATATGGACTCCTTATAGGATAGATGGTTTGAGATTG
>DAOTHC010000239.1:0-1948 GCA_035447465.1 Acholeplasmataceae bacterium | reverse complement strand
TACTGAGGCAAAAGATTTTACCAGTAATGCACGTAAAAAGGTTATGAAGAAGATCAACCAAGATCAACCGGTTGAACAGATGATTAAACAAGCCTTACAACTCTTAATAAAGTAGGTTTATCATGGATAAAGAACGCATTATAACAGCCATGTCTATCAAGGAAGATGAAGATCAATCCTTACGTCCACAGCGTTTAGACCAATACATTGGTCAAAACGACATTAAAGAGATGCTTGATGTTTATATTAAAGCAGCTTTAAAGCGTAAGGAAGCTTTAGATCATATCTTGCTCTATGGTCCCCCAGGACTTGGTAAAACAACGTTAGCACAAATTATCGCCAATGAACTTGGTGTCCAAATCAAAGTCACATCAGGACCTGCGATTGAACGAAGTGGTGATCTCGCTGCTGTTTTAAGTTCATTAAACCCTGGTGATGTCTTATTTATTGATGAAATTCATCGTCTTCCCCGTTTTGTTGAAGAAGTATTATATGCAGCAATGGAAGATTATGTGTTAGATATCGTCATCGGAAAAGATCACGATTCAAGATCCATTCGTATTGATCTACCACCTTTTACACTTATTGGTGCAACCACCCGTTTTGGTGATTTATCAGCACCCTTAAGAGATCGTTTCGGTGTCGTCTTTAGACTTTCCTATTACGGTGTTGAGGATTTAAAACAAATCGTGGAACGCACATCTAAGGTATATCAAAATGATATTGAGGTAGATGCTGTGATCTCGCTTGCTAAACGCAGTCGTGGAACACCTAGAATTGCTAACCGTCTATTTAGACGTGTTCGAGATTTCGCAGAAATTATTGGTGATGGTGTTATCACCGATCACATAACTAATCACGCATTATCTAAGTTAGGTATTGATGAAAATGGTTTAGATCATACCGACTATCGTTATTTAAGAAGCATCATTGAAAAATTTGGTGGTGGACCGGTTGGTATCGAATCGATTTCAGCATCCATCAGCGAAGAAATGACAACCGTTGAAGACGTGTATGAACCTTATCTTTTAATGGAGGGTTACATCAAACGAACCAATCGCGGTCGTGTCGCTACACAAAAAGCCTATGAAGCCTTAGGCATTACCTACTATAAAGGATTATTTGATCATGAAAGTAAATGATTTTGATTTTAATTTGCCCAAAGAACTGATTGCGCAACACCCCAGTGAAAAGCGTGATCACTCAAGATTGCTCGTTTTAGATCGCCAAGATCAAACGATAGAACACCATCATTTTTACGACATCACACAGTATTTAACTGAAAATGATGTCTTAGTCATCAATGATACGAAAGTCATTCCTGCGCGCCTTTTAGGTGTTAAAGATATGACCAATGCCGTTGTTGAAGTCTTACTTCTTAAGGAAGTAGAACCCAACATCTGGGAAGCGATGACAAAACCAGCTAAACGGGTGAAAATAGGAACTATTATCAAGTTTTCTAATCTTTTAACTGCTGAATGTATCGGTATCAAAGAAGAAGGTATCAGACTCTATAAAATGACCTATGAAGGTATTTTCATTGAAATATTAGAACAGCTTGGTACCATGCCATTACCCCCTTATATCACAGAAAAGTTATCTGATAAAGATCGTTATCAAACCGTCTATGCGAAAGATTTAGGAAGTGCTGCAGCACCGACTGCAGGTCTTCATTTTACAAAAGAGCTACTTGATCAGATTCAATCACGAGGAACTCAAATCATTCCAATTACACTGCATGTGGGACTAGGAACATTTAAACCTGTTCAAGTCGACAAGATCGAAGATCATCACATGCATGAAGAAACGTATACGATGAGCGAAACATCTGCTAAACTCCTGAATGAAGCTTTATCACAAGGCAAAAACATTGTATGTGTCGGAACAACTTCAATCAGAACGTTAGAAAGTAACTACAACGGTAAGTTCATCCCAGGAACATTTGACA
>DAOTHC010000238.1:0-1948 GCA_035447465.1 Acholeplasmataceae bacterium | reverse complement strand
TTTCAGCATCTTCATTGTTTAAACGATAACTTTTAACTTTGTCATCTTGACCAATGACAAATTGGAATGATGGATTGATTTCGACCGACAACAACATATCTGTAGATGCCACAGGATTACCCTCTGTACATGCTACGAAGAAGAACATTAAAAAGCTAAAAGCAAGAATCATGATGTATTTTTTCATAACTACACCTCTTTCTCCCCTCATTAAACATACAAAAAAAGATGCATTTTTATTGGAAAAATAATAAAAAAGCCTGTCTTAGACAAGCTTTTCCATAACGTTTTTATTTTAGGTATTTAAATAATTGTAGGGTATGATGTGTGCTTTCAATAATTAGAGGGTGTACCCTATGATTTTAGAGAGCGCGATGAAATTGCATAAAAAATGAAGGCTTCCTATAAAATGAGATTATACCCATAATCCAAAGAAAAGGAGGCCTTCATGTATGATGATACCATAAATCTATTGAAGTTAGAGCATATCAAGGACCTGATTGAAAGCGTAGAAACCAGGATAGAACAAGATGTTTTCATCATAGAACTAACGATTTACAAACAGCAAGAGACGTGTCCTATATGTCATTCAAAGCAAGTATTATTTCACGAATATAAGTATAAAAAAATTATTCACAGCATCTCCACAAGCAACAAATGCATCATCAGGTTTCATCAAAGGCGATATACCTGCAAGCAGTGCGGTAAATCATTTGGTGAGTTGAACCCGTTCACGATGAAACATCACAATATCAGTCACTACACGCATCTATCCATCTTAGAACATCTTAAAGATACAACACATACCTTTACAGACGCTGCCATCCGCTATCACGTATCGATCCAAAGCGTCATCGATATCTTTGATCATTCGGTTGACGCAAAGCGCAGAACACTGCCTGAAATTGTCTGTATCGATGAAGTATTCACAGCAAAGATGAATAAATATAAGTATGCCTGTGTGCTCTTTGACTTTCATCGCAGCAAGATCATCGATGTCATCGCGACAAGGAGAAAGCACTATCTGATCGACTACTTCTCAAGAATTTCTATGGCAGAGAAATCCGGCGTCACAGTTTTCGTGATGGATATGTGGGAATCCTATCGTGAAGCCGTCAAGTTAAGTTTTCCTAAAGCGAAGATCGCTGTCGATTCTTTTCATGTCATCCGTACACTGAACGACGTCATGAGAGCGATTAGAATCAAAGTGATGAATCGGTACAGGTTAGGTAAGAGCGGTCCTGAACACGACGATAGTTATTATTACATGTTGAAGAAGTTCCATTATTTTTTTCTCAAAAACTATGAAGATATTTTCGATGGTAAGATTCATATCCCCAAGTTTAAGAGCTATTGGCACAAGTCTGAAATCATGGACTATTTATTAGCCATTGATGATGATCTGAGAGATGTTTATCGTTTAAAAGAAGCCTACAGGGAATTTAATCTAACAGCTGATTATGAGACGTGTGATGATGAGCTCAATCATCTGATACATCGCTTCAGAAATCATAGACTCTTAGAACTCAGGACATTTGGAAAGACTTTACACCGATGGAAAGAGGAGATAAAGAATTCTCTGATCGTTTTTAAAACCCGTAGGGTCTCAAACGGGCCCATTGAAGCTACAAATTCAAAGATTAAGACGATTATCAAAACGTCTACAGGGATTAAGTCGTTCTCAAGACTTAGAAATAGAATCATGTATGCTATAAATAAAGATATTCCTATTAAAAGATAAAATACAATTCATGGATATGGGTGAAAAAAAGCACTGATACCTCGCTTGGAGTTCAGTGCTTTTTACTACCCTCTAATTTTGGAAACCACCTGATGACCCTACAATTTTGGAAAGGTCAATTGATGGTTTACCCTCTAATTATTTAAAGAGCCCTTTTTTGAAGCCATCATTTCTAAAGTTTTAATTTGTTCTTTTGATCCTACAACA
>DAOTHC010000237.1:0-1953 GCA_035447465.1 Acholeplasmataceae bacterium | reverse complement strand
AGCCATTGGTGTCAGAGATTCAATCGCTGTGTCATTTATGAATATTGCACGTGATAATGGTCGCTTAGTACCAAGAGATCTAGCAGTTGCTGGTTTCCAAAACACAAAATATGCGTTACTATCACGTCCAACATTGACATCTATTGATATTCCAGTGTATGATATTGGTGCAGTAAGCATGCGTTTACTCACAAAACTTATGAACCAAAAAGATGTTGACAATATTAGAATCACATTACCACACTATATTGTTAAACGTCAAACAACAAATTAATCGATCGATGACGTAATATAAATAGAGGCTTGAAAACCTAAGATAGAGATCTCATGAGGGTGTAACATGAGAAGAAAACAGGACTTGAAATACAGTTACCGAGATCACGAACTCATTTCAAAGTGCCAGATTTATCTGGAACTAAGGTGGTACCGCGGAAACTTATTTTCGTCCTTAGATGTTTTAGTCTAGGGACGATTTTTATTTAAATGGAGGATTATAACAATGACTTTATACGAAGAGCTCATTTGGCGTGGGTTAATTAAAGATGTATCCAATGAAGAAAAAGCAAAGGAACTTTTAAACCAAAATCACATCAAATTTTACTGTGGATTTGACCCTACAGGTGAATCATTAACTGTTGGACATCTCGTTCAAATTGTACGCATGATGTTATTAGAAAAATATGGTCATACCCCAATCGTTTTAATCGGTGGGGCAACAGGATTAATTGGTGACCCTAAGCAAACGTCTGAAAGAAAATTATTAACACTTGAAGAATCTTTAAAAAATGCAGAAAAGATTAAACAACAAATTCAACACTATTTAAATCCAGATCAGGCTATTTTTGTTAATAACTATGATTGGATTGGTAAAATCGATATGATCTCATTTTTAAGAGATTATGGAAAACACTTTTCAATCAATTATATGATTGCTAAAGATACAGTTCAAAAAAGACTAGAGATTGGTATCTCATACACAGAGTTTTCTTACATGTTGATTCAAGCCATTGACTTCTTGCATCTCTATCAAAATAATGATTGTAAATTGCAATTTGGTGGATCAGACCAATGGGGTAATATTACGACAGGGCTAGAATTGATTAGAAAACTTGAAGGTGAAAATCATCAGGCAATTGGTATGTCCTCACCCCTCTTACTGAAAGCTGATGGTACGAAATTTGGTAAGAGCGAAACAGGAACCTTGTGGCTAGATTCTGATCTTACATCACCCTATGAACTTTATCAGTATTTCTTTAATGCATCTGATTTAGATGTTGTTAATTATTTAAAGACATTAACCCTGTTATCGAAAGATGACATTGAAGCATTAGAAAAGTCACTAAGTGAAAACCCCGAAGAACGTTTAGCTCAAAAGAAACTTGCTGAAGAAGTTGTTCTACTCGTTCATGGTGAAAAGGCACTCAATCAAGCACTCAAAGTAACCGAAGCATTATTCTCGGGAGACTTCCAAGATCTTGATGAAACAGGATTAAGTATGTTATCGAAAACACTTGATAACGTTAAGATATCAGAACCTACATCTTTAATTGATCTTATCGTCGAATCCAAACTTGCACAAAGCAAGAGAGAAGCTCGTACATTCATTCAAAGTGGAGCTATCTCACTTAATGATCAAAAAATTGATGCATTAGATTATGTTGTAACAAACGATCTTGCTCTCTATAAACATTACATCATCTTACGCCGAGGTAAGAAAAAATACGCCATGATTCAATACGTCTCATAAAAAGGAGTTCACATGGACATTTTGCTGTATAACCCACTATCTCGTAATGGTAAAAATGAAAAATTCATTCAAAAGATTATTCATCATTTAAAAAAGGACGGTAGACCCGTCGTTAGTTACAGCATTTTAGCCATTGATGATGTTGATCTCTTCCTTTCAGGCTGTCATGAAGATGATCGTATTATCATCGTTGGTGGTGATGGAAC
>DAOTHC010000236.1:0-1961 GCA_035447465.1 Acholeplasmataceae bacterium | reverse complement strand
AAGATATTTAGACGTAAAGAAGCCATTTTCGGCGGCAGAAACCTTTATGCAATCGGTAGAGAAGGTAATATTACAGGATCAAACTGTTACGTCGTTCAAGATCCTGAAGATAGTCTAGAAAGCATTTATCGTGTCGACTATCAAATTGCTAGAACCTACTCATACGGTGGCGGTCAAGGAATGAATTTATCGAAGATTCGTCCAAAGGGTGCTAAAGTTAACAACTCATCAAACACCACACCAGGTGTCATGGTTTTCGCTGAAAAGTATTCACATACAACATTAAACACACAACAGGATAACCGTCGTGGTGCGTTAATGCTTGTCTTAAACATTGATCATCCAGACATCATTGACTTTATTACAACCAAACTTGATTTATCTAAAGTGAATGGTGCTAATATTTCAATCGCAATCACAGATGCGTTTATGAATGCAGTTGAAAATAATGAACCATGGTATATGAAGTTTGAAACACCTTATGAAATTATTGAAAAGAAGATGAATGCGAGAGACTTACTCAAGTTGGTCGGTTATGCAGCTCATACGATGGGTGACCCAGGTGTCGTCTTTATTGACCACATGAATGACTATCATTTCTTATCTGAATATGATGATGTTAAATTTACAGCAACCAACCCATGTGGTGAACAACCTTTAATGCCTCATGGTTCATGTAACTTAGGTAGTATTAACTTGAATGCGTTTGTTAAAAATGCATTTATGGAAAATGCAACCTATGATTGGGAAAGATTTGACTTTGTTGTTTCTGAAATGATTGAAGCACTTGATGATTTACTAACGATGTTAGGTGATCGTCATGCACTTCCAGAACAAAGAGAACACGTTATTCAATTTAGAGAAGTTGGACTTGGCGTGATGGGTTTAGCTGACTTAGCATTATCCATGAGATTACCTTATGGTAGCAAAGAGTTCTTAACATTCTTAGATCAACTGATGCGTCGTATGCTCAATTCAGCAGCAAAAGCTTCAGCACTTCGCGCTAAAGAACTTGGTGTATTCCCTAAATATGATTATGAAAAGATTTCAAAATCAACATTCTATCAAACAACCATTGACCCAGAAACAGATGCATTAATTAAACAATATGGTTTAAGAAACTCACGTTTATTATCGATTGCACCTACAGGTTCAATCTCTAACATCTTAGGGGTAAGTGGCGGCGTTGAGCCATTCTTCCAAATTAACTATACACGTCGTATCGTGTCAATGTTTGAAGAAGAAAAGACTATTACTGTTTGGGAAAAGACACCATTAGCACTTGCTAAAGCAATGGGTGTTAAACCTGAACAACTTCCTGAATGGGCACTGATCACATCTCAAAATATTGATTTTATGGATCGTGCACATGTTCAAGCAACTATTCAAAAATATGTTGACACTGCCATCAGTTCAACGTTTAATCTTCATAACAGTGCATCCGTTGATGATGTTATGAACATCTACAAGACAGCTTGGAAGTTAGGCTTCAAGGGAGCAACCGTATTTAGAGATCGCTGTGCTAAGATTGGTATTTTAGCAGGTGTCAACGAAAATACAGAAGACCTTAATCCTGCAACACCACCTCATGTTCATTTAGAAGAAAAATGGATGAACAAGAAAACAGGTGATGTTAAAGAATATGTCACTCATATCTCAGTTTCTTCATCAGGCCATACACCTGAAAAGATTGAAAGAGAATTATGCCCACTTTGTGGTGATGTTCTCGTTAAGAAACAAGGATGCATACACTGTAATAATCCAGAATGTGATTACGAAAAGTGTGCTATTTAACATGTTGACTTAAAGGGGTGCAAAAGCATCCCTTTTTTTCTAGTGTTAATCCTGTGATATACTTAAAAAAGATGAGGTGAGTCCACATGAATATGAAACATAAGGGATATGTTATAACGAGTGTTATCTTAATGCTTCTAATCGGATCCGTGTATACGTACTCAGTC
>DAOTHC010000235.1:0-1970 GCA_035447465.1 Acholeplasmataceae bacterium | reverse complement strand
TCTATCTTGCCACTGTATTTGAAGAAGTAAAAACCTTGGTATCCATTATCGGTTCTCCATCTTTTGTGGAGTTCTATAAATATAAACAAAGTGTTTATCGTTTTCCTAAAGATGATGCTTTTGAAGCAAGACTTGCTAAATATGAGCTTATTGATCCTTTGAAAAATTATCATCTATTGGAAGAAAAGAATATTCTTATGACTGTCGGTCTAAAGGATAAAATAGTGCCTTTGACTTACGCAAAGGCTTTATCATCTAAGCTTGAAACTACATATCTAGAATATGATGTTGGCCATGACTGCCCGTTAGAGATGGCTGAAGCGGTTTTTGATTTTTTAGAAAAAGAGTCAAAGTAATCATTTTACTATGGAAATATAAGGAGAGAAGAATGAAGAAGTTACTAAGTATTTTTATTTTGACTGTGTTACTGTTCTTGATCGGGTGTAATCTAAATCAAACTACCGAACCTACAACCTTAACACCAACCACTGCAACTACATCTACAACTACTGAAGTTACTACCAATGCACCTACAACTACTGAATTAACAACTGTGACAACCGAGGCGACTACTGTTTTGATGTTACCGGATTTGGATTTTGATGAGTATGATGGGGAAGGGACATTAACTGATCCATATAGGATTGATGTGATGATGAATGAACCCTTCAGCAAACTCATCAACATCTACCCTATAAACTATTTGACTTATGATGAAGGAGTCATCGTTGGCGACGAATTCTATCCGATTAATGAAGAAGTGTATCTCGGTCTGGATTTAAGCGAATCAACAACCTTTACTTTAAGTATCAATCCATTGAAGGTAGGGATATTCTATGTTAGAATCTCAAGTTTAAATACTTTACCTGTTTACTTGAGAATTAATGTTGAAGAGTATCGGATAGATTTTGAAAAGAATCTAAAAGTCCTTGCCATCGGCAATAGTTTTAGTGTCGATGCGATGGAATATTTATATAAGATTGCTGATGATTATGGTATTGAAAACATCATCTTAGGTATCATGTATATTCCAGGAGCATCTTTAAGCAAGCATGTTGATTCCATTAGCAGAGAACTTGACGACTATGTTTATTACAAAAACACTGATGATGCTTGGGTATATGCTAATTCGCATGCAAAATTGATTGACGGTTTGGCTGATGAAAACTGGGATGTTATTACGATTCAACAGGTCAGTGGACTTAGTGGAATAGAAACTTCATATAACTCAGATATAGATTATATTCTTAGTTATGTCGATTATTATAAGACCAATGATTATGCTAAAATTATGTGGCACATGACTTGGGCTTATCAAACAGGCAGTACTCATCCTGATTTTGTCAGATATTCAAATGACCAGTTAACGATGTATAATGCAATAATCAATGCTGTACAGTCTAAGATTTTAACTAGAGATGATATTGAAGATGTAATACCTTCTGGAACAGCAATCCAGAATCTTAGAACCAGTTTCATCGGCGATACTTTAACTAGAGACGGTTATCATTTATCTTATGATTTAGGTAGATATACTGCGGGTTTGACCTGGTTTTTAAAAATAACTCATTTTTCAATCGACGATATTACCTATAAACCTGATGGAATTACAGACGCAGAGTTTTTAGCCATAAAAGAAGCAGTTATAAATGGAGTATTTCATCCGTATGAAATAACTAATTCAAGCTATGGGGTAGAGTAAATATTTTAATTAAGAAAGCAAAAAAATAGAATGGTTAAGAAAGAATCTTTAAAAATCCTCTTTGGATTGTCACTGATAATCGCAGTTGACGTTATCATTCATATAATCTTGCATTTCATACCATTCATCTGGCAGATTTTTCATGCTGATTTAGTTAATATCAGCGTGCAAGTTTTCATGTTGATATCTGGGTTAGTAATTTTCTATTTTTTAATTAATAAGGATGTTTTACAGTTAGGTTATTGCCGGAAAGATAGATTGCCTATTG
>DAOTHC010000234.1:0-1974 GCA_035447465.1 Acholeplasmataceae bacterium | reverse complement strand
CATCCATAATCTCACTCGCTCTCTCTCACCTACACTTAAACTATAAACCCAAATGACTCAAATGTCAATTAGTTTTTAAGTGTTACTTTGCAGGATGAATGATTGAGCTCATAGCGCATCCAGATGAGACCAATACCAATTAATACTAAAGAAATCAATTTATATGGAAGTCCTGCTAAGGGGAGTACAGCAACTGAAAATACAATACCAACAGAAGCAAAGAATGCAATCACACATGATGTGCATCCATAAGTTAAAATACCAAACAAAACAGAGAAGAAGCCAAATGCTTGTGATTTACCTTCTTTACCTTTTAAAGAAACCATGGCGGTTGATAAATTCATTAAGAATGCAGAAAGTAATGACATGATGATATTAATGGTGATATTAATAATAACAAGATAAAGGCCATACGTTTCTTGCATCTCTATGTAAGACATGTTGAGATAATCTACAATAAAATAGATCAACATGAAAATTGCAAAAAAGGATAGTCCTTGAATGATATATTTCTTTGATTTTTGAAGTTCAAGTGCTTGATTAAACATGGTATCATCCTTTACTTTTTGAGTTAATTTAAGTATATCATATTTGTGTAAAGATTGTCTTTATCTTGCTTATCGATTTATCCATAGGATAAGGTAGAAAAACTTATCGACTTTTTTATTGACAAATACGTGATATTTTATATAATAGATGTGTTATGGTTTAACATAAATGAACTAACGGTTTACAATCTCTAAACAAAGAGCACGATATACTGGCTGCCGTTTATCGGCAGTAAACAAGGAGGAAGTCATGGCTGCATTAATTGAACTGAAAGATGTCACCAAAGAATTTAATGGACAAGTTGTATTAAGAGGTATTGACTTGACCATCGAACAAAATGAATTCGTTACGCTATTGGGACCCTCTGGTTGTGGAAAGACAACAACGCTACGCATCATTGGTGGCTTTATTGACCCCTCCGCTGGTGAGGTCCTTTTTGATGGAAAAAGCATCTTAGATACACCAGCGCACAAGAGACCAACCAATACCGTTTTTCAACGTTATGCACTCTTTCCACATTTGGATGTATTTGAGAATGTTGCATTCGGTTTGCGTGTTAAAAATGATTCTTTAGCAACTCTAGGACAAATTAAAGATCTAACCGATTCCTATCAACAGATGATCAAAAAAACACATGATAAAGCTGAGATTCAAGCTTTAAAGCGTGAAATGAAAGAGAAAATCAACGAAGTTAGAGATCCTAATACAGATAGGAAGAAACAGATTAATGAGTTAAAGAAGTTGTTAGAAACTGTGCACGATGACGTTAAAAAAGCTCAGATTGAATCAGAGATCAATGACATTAAGTCACAATTTGTTACACCCAAATCTAAAGAAAAAGAAATTACCGAAAAGGTATTAAAATACTTAAAACTTGTCGGTCTTGAAGGTTATGAACGAAGAGCAGTCCATAAACTATCAGGTGGACAACAACAGCGTGTTGCAATTGCACGTGCTTTAATTAACGAACCTAAAGTCTTATTACTTGATGAACCACTCGCAGCACTTGACTTAAAACTACGTCAAGAAATGCAGTACGAGTTAAAAGAGATTCAAAGACATTCTGGTATTACGTTTATCTTTGTAACGCATGACCAGGAAGAAGCACTCACCATGAGTGATAAGATTGTTGTTATGAACCATGGAGAGATTCTACAAATTGGTACACCAGAAGATATTTATAATGAACCAGCAAGTAAATTTGTTGCTAATTTCATCGGTGAATCCAATATCATTCCAGGTATCATGATTGATGATTTCTTAGTTTCATTTGATGATAAGGAATATGTATGTGTTGATAAGGGATTTGCGCGTCATGAAGCGGTCGATGTTGTCATTCGTCCTGAAGATATCGACATCGTTAAAAAGGGTGAAGGTCACCTAACAGGCATCGTAGATTCGATCGCTTTTAAGGGTGTTCACTAC
>DAOTHC010000233.1:0-1977 GCA_035447465.1 Acholeplasmataceae bacterium | reverse complement strand
AATTTAATGAATCGTTTGCGAAAACGTATGGTGAAAAGCTCTCGTTTTTTGAACTGTTAACGTTAATGAGTATGCTATATTTCAAGCATAAAGAAGTTGATGTTATGATCATGGAAGTAGGTTTAGGTGGTTTGTTGGATGCGACTAACGTCTTATATTATGATTTATCACTGATTACATCCATTGGTTTTGATCACATGAAGCAGTTAGGTAACACATTAGAATCGATTGCAAGCAATAAACTAGGTATCTTAAAACCTGGGAACCACTTAATCACAACCGTTGATCCGAAACTACACGACTATTTTAAAGATTATGTCAAACACGTACCAGCGACCATGACATGTATCACTCGTGATGATGTTACAGTCACAAAAGATCTTCCACTTCAGATCATCTATCACAATCATGCCTATGATCTATCACTTAAGGGATCTTATCAAATACTAAATACCGCGTTAAGTATTGAAGCGGTTAACTATCTTTATCCAGATATGACACCGGAAGTCATCCAAAAAGGATTACTTAAAACCCTGTGGGCAGGTCGTTTAGAAGAAATCGATCACCACATCTATATCGATGGTGCACATAATACACATGCGATCGATGCTTTAATTGAAACAGCGAAGACGACATTTAAAGATCAAACGATTTGGATTTTATTCTCAGCTTTGGGTGATAAAGATATTCCAGGTATGCTTGAACGTTTAAAAACGATCTCTTCTCACATCACGATTTCAACGTTCCCAGATCCTCGTTTTCAAGATTTATCTGAGATTGCAAAAGACTTTATCTATCAACCAGATCCCTTCTTAGCCATCAAAGAAGCTAAAAAAGAAATGGATTCTAACACTCATCTCATCATCACGGGATCCCTACATTTTATCGGATATATCAAAAAACATTATCAAACGATGTAAAATGTATGAAAAGCACTTGCAATCTTCTTACAAGTGTGTATAATATAACTAAATTCAAAGATTGAGAAGAGTAATCACATGGATGATTTCCAAGCGAGCCTGTGGCGGTGTAAGACAGGTAAAGATATCCTCTGACGAATGGCCTCATGAGAAGCAGGGTGAACAAAGTAGCCTGAGCCGGGAATTCCCGTTATAGAATCAGAATATTAAAGTCTTAAATGATGGCGTATTCGAAAAAGGAGAAATGAACATTTCTTAAATTTGGGTGGCACCACGAGCGATTCGTCCCAATGGATGAATCGCTTTTTTTGTTAGCCTAAGTCCTTCACGATCCCACGAAAGACGGAAAGGGAAATGTATGGAATTTGGAAAGTTTGGGGGACAATTTGTTCCTGACCACATTTTGGTTGCGGTCAAAGAAGTTGAAGAGGCTTATAACACGTATAAGCAAGATGAAGCGTTTAGAAAAGAGTTGAATGATTTATTAATTGAGTATGCCAATAGACCATCACTGCTTTACTATGCGAAAAACATGACTGAAGATCTAGGTGGTGCGAAGATTTATTTAAAGCGTGAAGACTTAAATCATACCGGAGCACACAAGATCAATAACGTCTTAGGTCAAGCTTTATTAGCAAAAAAGATGGGGAAAACCAAATTGATTGCTGAAACTGGTGCTGGACAACATGGTGTTGCAACTGCAACTGCAGCTGCACTACTTAAAATGGATTGCGAAATCCATATGGGTGCTGTCGATGTTGAAAAACAAGCATTAAACGTATATCGTATGAAAATGTTAGGTGCTAAAGTCGTTTCTGTTGAGTTTGGTTTAAGAACATTAAAGGAAGCTGTTGATAGTGCACTGATGACATGGGCAAATGAACTTGAAAACACCTTTTATTTAATTGGATCTGCTGTTGGTCCTCATCCATATCCTGTGATGGTTAAAGATTTCCAAAGTGTGATCAGTAAAGAGATAAAAGAACAAATCTTAAAGAAGGAAGGACGTTTACCAGATTGTGTCGTTGCTTGTGTAGGTGGTGGATCTAATGCGATT
>DAOTHC010000232.1:0-1988 GCA_035447465.1 Acholeplasmataceae bacterium | reverse complement strand
AAAAAGGAAAAGGGCAAGAAAAGACTTGCCCTTTTATATAGAGGATTACCCAATGGGGGGGAATTGTGCAATCCTCATACTAACTTAAAGATGATATCATCTCTAAGAAGTACACGTGTACAGATAAATCGTTGGTGAGTTCTGGATGGAATGCTGTTGCAAGCATGTTTTTTTCTCTTGCAGCAACCCATCTTCTGTCAACTGTTGATAGAATAGTGACATCATCACCCTTCTTGGTGATATAGGGTGCTCTGATAAATGTCATGGGAATCATATGGTTATTAAAATGGGCTTCAGTAAGAAAACTAGAAAGCTGTCTACCATAACCATTTCTTTCAACTGATATGTGCATCAAACCGATGTGTTTCTTGTTATCTTTTTCAATGGTTTCAGCTAATAAAATCATTCCAGCACATGTCCCAAATACAGGTAGACCTTGATCAATCATTTTCTTTAAATCATCCATCATATCGAGGTCATGTAACAGTTTTCCCATGGCAGTAGATTCGCCACCGGGTAAAATTATACCATCCATTTGTCTATTTAAGTCAACTTTATTTCTAATTTGAAAGTTTTTTACATTTAAACGATTCAAGATGGCTTGATGCTCAATGAATGCGCCTTGCACTGCTAAGATGCCAATAACCATGGTTATTTGCCTCTTTCAGCCATTAACAATTGAATCTCTTGTTCGTTAATACCAACCATTGCTTCGCCGAGATCTTCAGAAATTTCAGCCAAGATTTTCGCATCTTGATAATTTGTGACAGCTTTAACGATGGCTTCAGCACGTTTTTGTGGGTTTCCTGACTTAAAGATACCTGAACCAACAAACACACCTTCAGCACCTAATTGCATCATGAGTGCTGCATCTGCAGGAGTTGCTATACCACCAGCAGCAAAGTTGACAACGGGTAACTTACCATGTTGGTGTACATACTTAATCAAATCGAGTGAGACGCCTAAATCTTTCTGCAAAACATAGAGTTCATCTTCACGAAGCGATTGAATTCTTCTGATTTCTTTTTGAATTTCTCGCATATGTCTAACGGCTTGAATGACATCACCGGTACCTGGTTCACCTTTGGTACGAATCATCGATGCGCCTTCAGCAATTCTTCTTAACGCTTCACCTAAATTTTTAGCACCACATACAAAGGGAACTTTAAATGATGTTTTATCAATATGATGAAGATCATCTGCAGGAGATAAGACTTCACTTTCATCAATATAATCAATTTCAATGGCTTCTAAGATTTGTGCTTCAACGAAATGACCGATGCGCACCTTAGCCATAACAGGAATAGATACAGCTTTTTGGATTTCTTTGATCATTTTAGGGTCGCTCATACGAGAAACACCACCAGCAGCTCTAATGTCGGCAGGAATACGTTCTAACGCCATCACGGCAACCGCACCAGCGGCCTCAGCAATTCTTGCTTGTTCAGGTGTGGAGACATCCATGATGACACCGCCTTTAAGCATTTGAGCAAGCTCCTTATTCAAACGATAACGTTCATTTTCAATCATTTTATGACACTTCCTTGTAGTTGTGATAACTTCATTGTATACTTATAACTGGTATAGATAAATATTCAGATAAAGAAAAAATAAGCATACCAGATGGTGGTAACATGAAAAAAGCACTCTATGTCGAAGTTTATGAACAATTTAAAAGACTTATCTTAGAACAAACCTTTAAGGAACATCAAAAACTACCTTCAAAAAGGAAACTTGCTGAATCGTTAAAAGTTTCTCCTTTAACCGTAGAAGCTGCCTATCAACAGTTGATTGCAGAAGGTTATGTCTATGCGATTGAGAAAAAGGGATATTATGTTTCTAAACAAACCGAGTTTTTGATGGAACTACCTCACACAACGCATGTCGAAACTAAAGAAAAAAAACCAGAAAAAATTTATAAGTATCAATTTGAAACAAATGTTGTTGACACACATATGTTTCCTAATGCGACATGGGCAAAACTATCT
>DAOTHC010000231.1:0-1993 GCA_035447465.1 Acholeplasmataceae bacterium | reverse complement strand
AAATGCAAATCGTTCGCAAAAGGAGAATTCATATGAAAAAATTTGCAGCAGTACTTTTATTAGTTATTACACTTCTTGGTCTTGCATCATGTACCTCATCAAAAAAAGCTGACATCGTAACAACGATGTTTCCTCAATATGATTTTGCTAGACAGATCGTTGGAGATAAAATGACCGTGAGTTTACTCGTCCCACCTGGTGTTGAAGTACATGCCTATGAGGCGACATCAAAAGACATGGTTGCTATTAAAGAATCTAAATTATTTATTTTTACAAGTCTAGAAATCGACCAATGGGTTAAAGATCCTCAAACCATTGGCGGAAAAGATACTGTCGTCATGAATCTATCTGAACATGTGACTGATGTACCGCATGACGAAGATCATATACATACATCGTTATTATCAACTGAAGATGAACATGATCATAGTGCAGAACTACATTACTGGGTAGACCCTGTGATTGCTATTGCATTAATTGACGCGATTTTACATGAAATCGTAGAAATCGATCCTGCTAATGAAGCTTTCTATGAAGCAAATGCACATGCCTATCAGGAATTACTTCATGATGCACATGAAGAACTTGATGCATTTATTCAAAATGGTTATGTTGATGCATCCATTTATTTTGCAGGTCACAACGCTTTAGGCATGTTTGCTGAAAGATATCATATCAACATCGTTTCTTTGTTTGAAGGCTTTAAGCCAGATGCAGATTTAACATCAAGTGAACTCATTTCATTTACTGAAGTCGTTAAATCATCTTCTGTTCATACACTTTTTATTGAAGAATTAGCTGAACCTAAAGCTGCTTTACAAATTAAAAATGAACTCGCAAAAGAAAACTATAGCTTAACCTTATTAGAACTCCACGCTTATCACAATGTTACAAAAGAACAGATGGAGGATGGCATCAGATATATCGATTTATTTAGACAAAACATTGATTCGATAAAATCGGTGCTCACACAAAACATATGATTACATACGACCAAGTCAACGTAAGTTTTGGCAAATTTCAAGCGCTATCTAACGTCCATTTTCATCTTGAAAAAGGCGCTTTTTTGCATATTGTTGGACCTAATGGTAGTGGAAAAACAACGTTAGTTAAAACACTTGTAGGCTTATTAAAGCCTTCAGAGGGTGAAATTACGATTAATGCAAACCATATGGGTTATCTACCTCAAAAACTTCTCACTAAGACTAATTTACCTATGACAGTTCGTGAAGTCATCTATAGTGGATTTAAACATCAAAAATTAAAACCTTCTGAAAGTGATTGTCTCCTAGTAAAATCATGGCTTGAACGCATGGAGATACCACAATTATTTAATGAATCCATGGCACATTTATCAGGCGGTCAACAACAGCGTGTCTTTATCATCAGAGCACTGATATCTGAGCCTGATTTACTGATCTTAGATGAACCAACTTCAGCGTTAGATCCCTCATTTAGAGAAAAATTTTATCTCTTACTCGATGAACTGCATAAAAAAAACAACATGACCATTATTCATGTCACACATGACTTAACCGATGCTGTCAAAGATGATTGTCTGGTTATGTATGTCGACCAAACGGTTAAGTTCTTTGGTACATATCACGATTTTCATACATTTGAGCATAGGGGGCACCATCATGCTTGATTTCTTAAGTTACGATTTCATTCAACAAGCCATCATCATCGGTGTTGCACTCGCGATTTCAGCAGCTCTTCTATCACCTTTTTTAGTCCTTAATCAACAAGCGATGATTGCAGATGGTTTAGCACATGTGAGTTTTGCAGGTATTATTTTAGGTGTTATTCTTTCTGGTGAACCACTTTTTATTGCGATACCTTTCGTGATGTTAGCTTCGGTATTGATTAAATACCTCTCCACATCGAAAACCATTAATGGTGATGCTGCGATTGGATTAGTTTCATCTATTTCATTTGCAATAGGTCTCATAATCGTAAAAAAAGGAGCAGGCTTCAATATCTCAATTGAAAG
>DAOTHC010000230.1:0-2005 GCA_035447465.1 Acholeplasmataceae bacterium | reverse complement strand
TTTTTAACCACATCTGCATACACATGTGTTTCTGCGGGATAAAGTGGTTCAAGCATAATACCTAAACGTTCAGCAAACATAAAACCATCACCAGAACTACCCGTTGTAGGATATGCTTTTGACCCAGTAGCAACCAACACGTTGCGTGCATCATATGTATCACTTTGTGTTTTAATAACCCAGTGATCATGTTCATATGTTAAAGATTTAACGCTTTGTTGGTATAGGATGCAATTGAGATCAATGGTCTTTAGTAATGCATCACGAACACTTTGACTTTTTCCTGTGTCAGGAAAGTACTTGATGTCTTGTTCGAGCGAAAATGTTAATCCTCTGATTTTAAAGAAATTGAGAATGTCTTGTGAATTGAAATTTGATAATGCGGGATATAAAAACTTTTTGTGCTTCATATTGAGTGATTCTATGAAAGCTGGAACTGAAAGATTGTTGGTTATATTACAGCGTTTTCCACCTGTTAATAAAAGCTTTTTAGCAAGCTGATCATTTTTTTCTAATAAAAGATAATCAATGTTTCGCTCATGAAGAGCATTGGCTGCCATAAGTCCAGCAGGCCCACCACCAATGATGATCGCGTCATATACTTTATTCATCTTGTAACATCCATTCTGTTGCAGCTTTTGCATGAATCATCATGGTATCATAACGTTTGATCTTAAGATGTTCTTCTTTAATGAGTATAGGTAGTTCTGTGCAGCCTAAAATAATGCCCTCAACGTTCATGTTATCAATAATCTCCAAGATAGCCTGACGACTTGTTTCAAGAAACTCGCCTTTAATAAGTTCTTGATAAATAATGTTATGAATGATCTCTTGATCATCTTTTTTAGGCACAGATACGTTGATTCCTCTTGGTTTAAAGTATGTTTCATACATACCGCTTTGCATGGTGTAAGCTGTGCCGATTAGACCAACATGCTTAAGTGATGATTTCTTAACTTCACGATACGTTTCTTCAACAATATGTATCAATTTAGTGTTTAATCGTTTCTCAATGCCTTCGCTCACTAAATGAATTGTATTAGCTAATAACATGATGCGTTCAGCACCATGATTTAAAAGCTTTCTGCCTTCTTCGACACACCGATTTTCAATAGATTTCATATCACTATGAATTAAATATGTTTCTAACTCATGATAATCAAATGAATATAAAATAAGTTTTGCAGAATGAGAGCCACCTAATTTTTTTTGAACTTCTTGATTAATAATTTGATAGTAAACAGCTGTGGATTCATAACTCATGCCACCTAGTAATCCTAATGTTTTCATCGTTAATCCTCAATTCTCATGTGACAAGATTTCATGACATAAAGTGCTGCTTCATGACCTTGTTCATCAAAGCTTGCACATAAGTTTTGATGAATAATGATCTCACTATTTGGTAAAGCTGCTTTAGCTAATATCGCATTTGAGACCACACAAATATTGGTAACTAATCCAACAATATGAATTTCATCATACTGTTTGTTTTTTAAATCATTAGCAAGTTCAAGTGACCCAAATGTTGGTTTTTCATAGATTTTATCTTCATCCCATACTGCATCTTGAATGCCTTCATGGAGCATATGACCTTTTGTGTTTTTGATACAGTGAGGTATGGGTAAGTATTTGCCTTCTACTGTCTTCATATAGGTTTCATCGTGTGTATCAAATGTGATGATGACATCGTGATGTTCTTGATGAAATTGATTCATCAGTGTTTTGATACCATGTGCTAATGTTTTAGCTTTAGGAAAACCTAAAGCACCATCAATAAAATCATGTTGATAATCAATAACAAGTAAACATTTTTTCATCATTTAACCTCGTTTTCTCATAGCGTTATGCCATGCTTCAATCATCATTTCTTTAGCTTGATCTTTAATGAGATCAAAAGGTAAGTGATTAGGGTTGGTTTCAATGATCTCATCAATACCAAGATCCATAAAGATTTTTCTTACCTCCTTGACTTGATCCATTCCTTTTGCTACTCCTTCGTTGACCG
>DAOTHC010000229.1:0-2026 GCA_035447465.1 Acholeplasmataceae bacterium | reverse complement strand
CGATTTTAAAGTTAAAGATGTTGACCAAAAAGAAGTATCACTTAAGGATTATCAAGGAAAAGTCTTATTGATTATCAATTCAGCTACCAAATGTGGACTAACACCACAGTATGAAGGTATTGAAAAACTCTACAAGACATATAAAGATCAAGGTTTTGAAGTCTTAGATTTTCCATGCAATCAGTTTATGAATCAAGCACCAGGTTCAGATAAAGAACTCAAATCATTTTGTGAGTTAACCTATGGTACGACATTCAAGACATTTGCAAAAATTGATGTCAATGGAAAAAACGCAAATCCACTCTATAAGTATTTAAGAAATGAAAAGAAAAAAGATTTAGGTGAATCAGGGAAAGTTAGTTTCTTATCTCGCTTAATTCCAAACACATCGATCAAATGGAATTTCACCAAGTTTTTAGTCGACAGAAGCGGTCAAGTCATCCATCGTTTTGGACCAGGATTTGCTCCTGATAAAATCGATAGCTATATTAAAGAGGTCTTATAAATGAGCTGGAAGCTAAATGATCAAATCTGCTTCCTCTTGTACACGGCATCTCGCGATGTGATCAAACATTACAAAAGTTTACTCGATCCTTTTAATTTAACCTACACACAGTACGTTACCATGATTGCATTATGGGAAGAAGATCATCAAACGGTTTCTGATTTGGGAAAGAGACTTTCACTCGATTCAGGCACATTAACGCCGTTATTAAAGAAACTTGAAGCTGATGGCAGAATTAAACGTACAAGAGACATAGAAGATGAACGTAAGGTTTGGATTGATTTAACAGATGAAGGAAAACAACTTGGTATCGATGCGAAAGATATCCCTT
Source organism: Acholeplasmataceae bacterium (assembly GCA_035447465.1). Lineage (GTDB taxonomy): Bacteria > Bacillota_I > Bacilli_A > Acholeplasmatales > Acholeplasmataceae > Peloplasma. The sequence continues at coordinate 1,190 of DAOTHC010000229.1, read as the reverse complement.
ATTTAATGTATCAATCGCTTGATGTAAAAGATGAAGATGCTAAAAAACTTTATGACATTTTATTAAAACTTCAACAGGAAAGATTGGTAAGTAAAGATGAAGAACTCAAGTGATGTTCAAAAATTCATGCAGAAAGCCATTGATTTAGCTGACCAAGGTCAAGGATTCGTGAATCCAAACCCTTTGGTTGGTGCCGTTATCGTTAAAGATGGAAAAATCATTGGAGAAGGTTATCATGAGTGCTTTGGACAAGCACACGCTGAAGTTAATGCGTTTTTACATGCAACTGAAGATGTCAAAGGTGCTGATATGTACGTGACATTGGAACCTTGTTCACACTATGGAAAAACACCTCCATGTGCTTTAAAAATCATTGAAAAAGGTATTAAACGTGTCTTTATCAGTCAACTTGATCCCAATCCACTCGTGAACAGTAAAGGTGTCAAATTGCTTCAAGATGCTGGTATTATCGTTGAATCAGGTATACTTGAGGAACAAACTAAAAAACAAAATGAAATATTCTTAAAATACATACAAACCAAAATGCCTTTTGTTGCTATGAAGTATGCCATGACATTAGATGGCAAAATCGCAACGAAAACACATGATTCAAAATGGATTACCAATGACACATCGCGTGCATTTGTTCACGAACTTAGAAATAAATACATGGCGATTATGGTAGGTGCGAATACGGTGATCAAAGATGATCCTCATCTTGATACACGGATTAAAGAAAAGAAAACAAGAAACCCTATTCGTATTGTTATCGATCCTAAGTTAAGTATTCCAAAAGATCGTTATGTTGTTCAAACAGCAAACGAACAACAAACCATCTTTGTTATCGATGAAACCATCACAGATGACGTACTTAAAGATTATCAAGAATTAGGTGTTACATTTATTAAAAAGCCCACACAACCACTTGATTTAAAAGACCTCATGGTGACATTAGGTGAATTAAAAATTGATGGTGTTTTAATTGAAGGTGGCTCATATCTTCATGGAAAAGCTTTAGAAAGTGGTATTGTAGATAAGGTATATGCTTTCATAGCACCTAAACTAGTTGGAGGCATATCGTTATCACCTGTGGGTGGTGATGGTGTTGAACTCATGAAAGATGCGTATACACTACGTGATGTCACACATCATACATTTGGTGAAGACATCATGATTGAAGGTTATATTAA
>DAOTHC010000228.1:0-2041 GCA_035447465.1 Acholeplasmataceae bacterium | reverse complement strand
TAACTTCTGTTTTTGATAAAGTTGTTGTTTTACTCAACACAGGCAATGTGATGGACATGTCCTTTATGGACCTTTATCCTATTTCGTCTGTTTTATATGTATGGCATGGAGGTCAAGAAGGGGGAAGAGCAGCAGCTGATGTTTTAACAGGTCTTGTTTCTCCAAGTGGTAAACTTCCTGACACGATTGCTTATGATGTTAAAGATTATCCTTCACATCAAAGCTTTGGTGGCCATGATGAATCATTTTATGTTGAAGATATCTATGTTGGGTATCGTTATTTCCAAACGTTTAATCCGAAAGCTGTACGTTATCCTTTTGGATTTGGTTTATCCTATACAACATTTTCTCATCAGTTAATTAAAGCTGAATTAGAAAAAGAGATCACATTAACTGTCATGGTTAAAAATACGGGTAGCCATGCAGCAAAAGAAGTTGTACAAATCTATGTGAAGCAACCTCAAGGGTTACTTGGTAAACCAGATAAGGTATTAGTTGCATTTGCTAAAACAGGGGTTTTAAAACCAGGAGAAGCCGAAGTGTTGAGCTTCCATATTGATCCTTATGATTTTGCATCATATGATGAAACAGGTGTGACAGGATATCCATCGTCATATGTGTTAGAACAAGGAACATATCACATCTTACTATCTACTGATGTCAATACATCATTTTCAACTGTTGATTATGTAGTCAAGAAGACAACGTGTTTAGTTAAGCATGAAGAAATGATGAGACCGGTAAAACCATTTAAGCGTATTAAACCAGTCATGAACCAAGATAAGGTTGAGATTGGTTATGAAGACGTTCCTTTAAGAACAATTGATTTAAAGAAACGTATTCAAGATAACTTACCATCTGAATGGACAAAGCCTGATCACAAGATCACGTTAGAAGATGTTTATAAGGGTAAAGAAACCGCTCAAGACTTTGTTGCTCAAATGTCATTGACAGAACTATCTGAAATTGTTCGTGGTGAAGGTATGTCATCACCAAAGGCAACGCCAGGTACAGCAAGTGCGTTTGGTGGAACCACCGATGGTTTACAAGCTTATGGATTACCTATTCTATGCTGTGCTGATGGACCATCAGGGATTCGCATGGATTCGGGTTTACGTGCAACGTCGATGCCTAATGGCACTCTTTTAGCAGCAAGTATGAATACAGAGTTAGCAGAAGCACTCTATTATGGTGTTGGTCTTGAAATGATTGGATACGATATTGAAATCTTACTTGGGCCAGGTATGAACATCCATCGCCACCCATTATGTGGTAGAAATTTTGAGTATTTCTCAGAAGACCCCATCTTAACAGGATATATGGGTGCTGCTATTGTTAAAGGTTTACAAAAAGCAGGTGTCACCGGAACGATTAAGCATATTGCTTTAAATAATCAGGAATATCGTCGTTTTGATGCTGATAGTATAGCAAGTGAACGTGCGATTAGAGAAATCTATTTAAAAGGCTTTGAAATCGCAACTAAAAAAGCTCATGCTAAAGCGATGATGACATCCTATAATCCGATTAACGGTATTTGGGCAGCAGGCAATTATGATTTAATCGCTGGCATCATCAGAAAAGAATGGGGATTTAAGGGTATTGTTATGACAGACTGGTGGGCTAAGATGAATGATGACCAAGATGAAGGAACTCGTCAAAACATTAAGTCCATGATTAAAGCACAAGGCGATTTATACATGGTTGTTGTAGATGCTAAAGGTAATTCATTAAACGATAATGCGATAGAATCTTTTGAAAAAGGTTTGTTGCACAAGAGCGAAGCACAAGTTGTAGCAAGAAACATCGTATCGTTTATTAAAGATTCTTACACGTATAAGAAACACATGAACGACATAAAAAACCCTGAACCAACTGATTTCCCATGTCCAGTTTTAAAAAGTGTTTATGTGAATGGACAGTTATTGGAAACATTTGATCCAAGAGTGACACACTATCAATTAGATATTGAAGATAATTTTACATTAACATGCGAAACGGAAGACGACACAGCTTATCAAATTAAACGTAACGCACATACAAC
>DAOTHC010000227.1:0-2078 GCA_035447465.1 Acholeplasmataceae bacterium | reverse complement strand
TGATGATACTCTAAATTCATCAATGTATTGATGCCTTCTAAATAAACCTGGTCATTATCGATTTGATCGGCCATATATTTTGCATAGTAAGCCTCAAGTCTGCCGTAATTTGCATTACCATAAACATAGAGGGTTGCTACGGAGATAATCATGATATAAAAAAAGCGTAAAATCCATTTGAGCATTAAAATTCACATCCTTCTATCATAGTTTACTTGATATGCTTTTATTATTCAACGAATTGTATTTTTTTACATAATTTCACTTTACAAAAATAAATATTATTGTATAATAGTAATTGCGCTATCACACGGCGGCTGTGGCGAAGCGGTAAACGCATCGGATTGTGGCTCCGACATTGGTGGGTTCAACTCCCATCAGCCGCCCCAGTTATTTAGGTAGGCCCATAGCCAAGGGGTAAGGCAAGGGACTTTGACTCCCTCATCGTTGGTTCAAATCCAGCTGGGCCTGCCATTTCTTTTTAATTCAAGCGCACTACATGCTAGGGCTATAGCCAAGCGGTAAGGCAGAAGGCTCTGACCCTTCGATCGTTGGTTCGAATCCAGCTAGCCCTGCCATGCTCAACTTGAGGGATGAATCCCTTTTTTTATTGTAAAAAAGTAAAAATGATCCTCTTGTCATAGTATAAGTCAGGAGGTTTTGAATATGAAGAAAATCATATGTTTAGTTTGCATGCTTTTAAGTACATTGTTTGTTTTGACATCCACAAGGGCTTTTGATCAAGAGCCACTAGAAAGAATTAATCATTTAAACTTGAGTCAACTTGTATATAATAAAGACATTGAAGGTTCTGCACGATCTCAGTCATCCATTGTCTTGAAACCAAATACGACATACACAATTGTCATGTCACAAGGCTTTTTAGGTCAAACATGGGATTACTTAGATCAGACCTATATTGAGATTGAAGAAGCAAGTGGTTCAAGATACTATCAAGATTACATGACTGTTGATTCGGTTAATGGAAGAGCTTATTTCACATTTGAGACGGGTGAAGGGTTGATTGATTTATGCGATGTACCGGTTAATGATCAAGACAATTATGAAATCATTCTTTATGAAGGTACATATGCAGAGTTTCCAGGATTTATGCCATATGTTGATGATGATGATCCTTTAGAGTATTTTGGTGTCTTACCTGTTGATTATGATACTCAACCCACATTAGAAACGATCAAAAGTTATGTGATAGCTAAAAATCCATTTGGTGGTACGATCTCATCAACACTGATCTTTGATGCTTATACTATTAGTAACAAGTTGCCTGGTACATATCAAATGGTATTCGAGGCTAACTACAACGATATCATCAAACGATACTACTTAGATGTCAAAGTGATGGATATAACAGCTCCCACGTTAAGTATTGATGGAACCTTAGAGATTCCTCTTAAAGATAAATGGACGATTGATGATATCAAAAAAGAAGTTATGATTAATGATAATGTTGATACACTCAGTTGGACAGATCTTGTTGTTACCAATGATACGTATACTGATGCTGAATCCCTAGGAAACTACCAAATCTCATTTTCTGCAACAGACAGTTCAGGAAATACGAATACCATTGATATCAGTATTACCTTAGTTGACAGGCAAGGGCCCAAGATTACAGGACCAACATCCATTTATCTCTACACGAGTGATGCATCATTAAGCAATGCTGAAATTCAAAATAAATTCATTTTTAATGATGATATCGATGGTGCTAATGTGACGGTTAGCATTATTACGAATGAATATCAACAATCATCAACACCAGGTAAATATAAAATCACATTTAAAGCTGTCGATCAAACACAAAATGTATCCTTATTTAATGTCTATATTCACGTTATAGAGAATAGAGGTCCAGTATTTGAACACAGTGAGCTTGTGATCGAAAAAACAACAGCCGATGCTATGACAGATCAAGATGTTATCGACTGGCTTAAAGAACAACTTGAACTATCAGGAATTCAGGCAACAAACATCATGGTTCTCTATAATGAATATGAAACACATGAGCATGAAAAGGGTTCTTATTATGTGTATATGTCTTATAAGGTTGATGGTCA
>DAOTHC010000226.1:0-2098 GCA_035447465.1 Acholeplasmataceae bacterium | reverse complement strand
CAATGATTACTACACTCAAATTGGATCCATTTTTGTACCTTCCATGGATTATGAAGCGATGTACACATCAAATCAATCTCTTGCATTAACGATCACAGGAATTTTACGTGTGAAAGAGGATGCATCAAGTGAACTGCTTGATGAAGGTATTGGTTATACCACCATGTTAACCGATCAGCTTCTTCAAATCGCGAAAACATCTGATATCGTTGTTGCACAAACTGCAAGTGAAGATATCAATGTCTTGACAGGTCAACCTTTCAACGCACAATTAACCTTCCAACAAGTGATGCGCATCATCGGTGGTGATGATTCACCAACGGGTGTTCAAATCTATCCCAAATCATTTGAAGATAAAGATTTGATCAAATCATATTTAGATGGTTTTAATGTGAACAAAACAGAAGAAGAATCGATCATCTATACTGATTTAGCTGAGCAAATTTCATCAACCATCTCATCATTGATCAACACCATCACGATTATTCTTGCAGCATTTGCTGGTATATCCTTAGTGGTATCATCTGTTATGATTGGTATTATCACATATGTATCAGTTGTTGAAAGAACGAAAGAAATTGGTATTATGCGAAGTTTAGGTGCTCGTAAAAAAGATATTTCACGTATCTTCAATGCTGAAACGTTATTAATTGGATTAGCGTCAGGGTTCTTCGGAGTTGTCGTTGCACAACTATTAAATTTCCCAATTAATATCATAATTGAAAACTTTATTGATGTTCCTAACTTCTCAAACCTCATGTTATCACATGCCGTTTTACTTGTTGTACTCTCAACGATCTTAACTCTCATTGCAGGATTAATCCCAAGCGGTATTGCAGCAAGAAGAGATCCAGTAATCGCATTAAGAACAGAATGGTAAAAAGGCTTCGGCCTTTTTTTTCATTTATATTGATATATTGAGTTGATGGGTCTATAATGGGATTAAATAATCATATCTATGCAGCTTTTTCATGATAAAACTATAAAGACATGGGAGGATTTTATGTCCAGAAAATATCTTGGCATTGGTATTTTAGGTTTTTTAGTGGTTGTGATTGGCTTGATGCTCATCTTTGGTTACAATGGTCTTGTTGACATGGATACGAACATTGATGGGAAGTATGCTCAGATCGAGGTTAGACTTCAAGAAAGACATGATAAGATTGGACAAGTCTTAGGTGCTGTTTCAGGATTACAATAACATGCTGAAACGATATATAATGCCATTACAGCAGCAAGAACTGCCTACGCATCTGCACAATCAATGGATGATTTAATTGCAGCAGATGCTGCTGAAGCATTAGCATTCTCAGATTTATTAGTTGTTGTTGAAGATAACCCTAATATTACAGCAACCGGTGGCTATTACGCCCTCATTGATGAAATTTCATCCATGGAATCAGCGCTTTCTGTAGCACGTAGAGATTATAACTTGGCTGTTCAAGACTATAATGCAGCTGTCAGACGTTTTCCACGTGTACTTTACGCTTCGTTATTTGGGTTTGAAAAAGAAGTTGATTATTGGAAGATGAATGAAGGTGCTGATGAAGTGCCTGTCATCGATTTCAATGACTAGATATCGATTAAAAAAAATTATCGTATTATTATGCATCAGTGCTTTGACTCTGATGCTTTTTGCATGTACAAAAGATGAATACCCAAGACCTACCAATCAGTATTACGTCAATGACTATGCTAATATTTTATATCAAGCAGCAAGATCGAGTATCACACGTGAAGGTGAGCGTCTTTATGATGTCACCCAAGATGAAGAAGATGGTGGTGCTCAACTTGTAATAGCAACCTTTGAGGTTGAAAATCAAGCTCAGATTGCTGAATATGATAAAACCGAAATCTTTAGACAGTGGGAGATCGGCAAAAATGATATGGGATTATTGGTCCTTCTGTTTTTCGTAGAAGAAACGGTTGATGAGATTGATTATCTGACATTAGTTGAAACACAGATTGAAGTTGGCTATCGTATGGAACAGTATTTAACACCGACACAACTTGGTCAAATCGTTGATACAACATTATATAGTTATGACTGGGACGATTTGGATCTTGCTGTTATGAACATGGTTTATGAATTGTTAAG
>DAOTHC010000225.1:0-2103 GCA_035447465.1 Acholeplasmataceae bacterium | reverse complement strand
TGATTTTGATGATATCGGATTTCCACCACTCGTAAGAGTTTAATTTCTTTACAAAACTCAGCACAATTATTCATGAAATACTTATTGCAAAACAACATGAATGAAAAATTCTTTCGAGATGATTTCATAACTGTGCTTTGTTAAGTAGCTTTACAATTATCGCAACTAAAGAATACAATTCCCTGTTTCAAGTAATTTACTATCGTAACTTGGTAGTATAAGTAAATCAGGGATTCAATGATAGATCGAGTTGAATCATGTGAGGTCATTTTGACATAGTCGTTTTACTTGGAAGGATATGATTATCTATGAAAAACATCGTAAAGCTTTCGTTATACACCGCTATATTTTTAGCCATTTTTCTAAGAGGTTCTGATCTAATCAGTCGGTTAATCACCGATCAAGATACGATCACGAATACGTCTTTGTTGTTTCAGTATGGAGGAATGATTGGATTTTGTTTGTTCATCATTTTCATCGTCATGTTACAAACTGATAGTATTCAAAAGTTTAAATTATATCGGCCGAAATTATCCCAATGGATTTATTTAGTCTATGTGACTATCGGCTTAATGTTTATTGGTGTGACCCTGGTCAGTTTCACACTTCAAATTGCAATTATCATGGCCCTTCTTTTCATGCTGGTTACAGCTATTCTCGATATGGTTCGCGACAAGATCATTCAAGAAACAGAAGGAAAACATTTGCATCCCAAAAAGACTATGTAGAAAAAACCAACAAATCCAATCATCTGATTTGTAAAAATAACTCCTTTGTGTATATCATAAAGGTGAGAGGAGCTGTTATTATGTCTTTAAGATCTACGATTAGAAATCGTGTTAGCACGAAAAAGTACACAACCGAATGGGTAAATCCGGATAAAATCATCTCATTATTGGACACTGCTGTTTATGCACCCAATCATAAAATGAGAGAACCTTGGCGATTTGTTATCATAGAAGGTGAAGGGAAAGACAAGTTAGTCAATAACTATGTCAGTATGTTCAAGGAAAGTGAACGTGATGATCAACGTAAACTTTTATCTAAAGTCATGGAAGCTCCAGCTGTCGTTGCTATCATCATGAAAAAAAGCTCAGTACTTGCTGATGAAGTTGAAGATCTTCAAGCCTGTGCAGCTCTAATACAAAATTTTTTATTGCTGCTTGAAGAAGAACGCATGGCAAGTCATTGGAAAACTCCTAAATATATTGAATCCGAAAAATTCAAAGATGCTTTAGGCATACAAAACAATGAAGTCATTGTAGCTTTAATCATGGTTGGCTATCCCTTGGCAAAAACAGAGCCAAAAACACGCCAATCAGCTAAATCATTGACAACCATTTATTAAAAAATAAAAGGACACGATGTGTCCTATAAGTCAATATAAACTTTACCTTCTTTGATTTCAACAGGGAAGGTTTTTAGTTTTTTAGTTGGCATTTTAATAAATCCGATGTGTGCTTTATCAACAACATCACCAGTTTTTACATCAAATGTAGCACTATGCGCTTTACATTTGATATGATCTCCTTCAAGATCACCTTTCGATAATGAGGTGCCGAGATGTGTGCATTTGTCTTGAATGGCATAGATCTTTCCTGCTAATAAAGTAACCATAACAGCTGTTTTATCAATGACAACTCGCTTTTTAAAATCCTTTTCAAATTCTTCAAACAATCCAACATAGTGTAACATCTTCATTCCTCCTTTATATCTTTATTATATGATATTTAGGTGAAAATATAAAATTATTCCTCTAGTTTGAACTGTCTGGTTGCAAAAACAGCTTTTTTCCACCCGTTGATATATGTTTTTCTAAGCTGTTCATCCATATGTGGTTCATATGAGACCTGTAACTGCCAAGATGATCTGATATCTTCTTTTGTTTTCCAATAACCCGTTGCTAGACCTGCTAAATAAGCTGCCCCTAATGCTGTTGTTTCTAAAATTTTTGGTTGATCGACTCGTAGATTAAGAATATCAGATTGAAACTGCATTAAAAATTGATTCACTGTAGCTCCTCCATCAACCTTAAATGATGTGATGGGAAGTTTTGTATCTTCTTCCATAGCATGCAAGACATCCATGGATTGATAACAAATA
>DAOTHC010000224.1:0-2148 GCA_035447465.1 Acholeplasmataceae bacterium | reverse complement strand
AGAAATCTTTACAAACTTTCGGAGGCATCGATATTTTAATCAATAATGCAGGTATCATTAGAAGAGAAGATTCAGTTGATTTTTCTGAACAAAACTGGGATGATGTTATGAACATTAATGCAAGAACAGTATTCTTCTTCTCACAAGCAGTTGCTAATCAGTACATCAAGCAAGGCACAGGTGGAAAAATCATTTCTATCGCATCGATGCTATCTTATCAAGGTGGTATCAGAGTACCTTCCTATACCGCATCTAAATCAGCCGTTAAAGGTATTACGATGACGATGGCAAATGAATGGGCAAAATATAACATCAATTGTAATGCAATTGCTCCTGGTTATATGGCAACCAACAATACAGCAGCCCTTCGTGATGATGAAAAACGTGCTGGCGAAATCTTAGAACGTATTCCTGCAGGTCGCTGGGGAACACCTAAAGATGTTGCAGGTGCAGCAGTCTTCCTCGCATCCGATAATGCAAATTATATCAATGGTTTCACATTAGCTGTTGATGGTGGTTGGTTAGGTCGATAATTGAGATAGATACACGGTCATAGACCGTGTTTTTTTTCGCTTTGATTTTCCTTTTTCATCTAAAATATGATACAATCATCATGAGGTATATATTATGAACCAAACCAGAAGAGAAATACGTATTGAGCTTATGAATCAGCTCTACCAATATGACTTATATCAAAGTCAACAACTACCTTTTATCCCATCATTTGAGAACGAAGAAGTTAAAGCCATCTATGATGATCTTATCTCTCATATCGATGAGATTGATGAACTCATCACCAATCATCTTTTTGACTACTCACTTCACCGTTTAAATTTTGTTGATCGTGCCATTATAAGATTATCAACTTATGAGCTCAAGTACACAAAGACAGAAAAACAAATCGTTATCAATGAAGCGGTAGAACTGACAAAGATTTATTCGAATCTTGATGATGAAAAGCAACATAAGTTTACTAATCGCGTCTTGGATAATCTTGCAAAAACCATTAAGGGATGATATCGTTGGACCAAAGTTATCAATCAATTGAACGCCAGTACTTAACCGTAACGGCTTTAACCAAATATATTAAAGTAAAACTCGAAGGTGATAAACACCTTGTTTCTATTTTAATCAAGGGTGAAATTTCTAACTTTAAACGTCACTCCAGGGGACATCTTTATTTCACGTTAAAGGATGAAAATGCTGCTATATCAGCGATTATGTTTTCAAAAGATGCGGAAAGACTCCTTTTTTCACCAAAAGAAGGCGATCACGTCCTCATTCAAGGTCGCATCTCTGTCTATGAGCCATCAGGTACATATTCCATTCAAGTTGGTAAAATGACGTTGGATGGTGTCGGTGAGCTCTACCAAAAATATGAACAACTCAAAAAAGAACTCGAGGAAAAGGGATATTTTAGGTTAGAACACAAGAAAAAGGTACCAAGTTATCCAAAAGTGATAGGTGTTGTGACATCACCTACAGGTGCGGTCATTCAAGATATTATCAATACGGTAACCAGACGTTACCCACTTGCAGAAGTTCATCTGTATCCAGCCCTCGTTCAAGGACCTGGAAGTGCCGATAGTTTAAGAAATCAAATCATCTATGCCAATACAAGAAAAGAAGTTGATGTCTTAATTGTCGGTCGTGGTGGTGGATCGATTGAAGATCTTTGGTCATTCAATGAAATGCCCGTCATCGAAGCTATCTATCAATCGGAGATCCCTATCATTACAGCTATCGGTCATGAAACTGATTTTACAATTTCTGATTTTGTCTCCGATTTAAGAGCACCGACACCAACAGCAGCTGCAGAACTTGCAACCCCCAATAAACAAGATTTATTTAAGAAGATTGATGAGTATCAAGAAGCTATAGCATTCAGAATTAATCAACTCTTTCTTGATAAAAAAACATCACTCGTTTATTTGGATGAACGATTAGAGCGTTTATCACCAACCAATAAACTGACACAACTTAAAGATTCACTGCGTGATTTGGATGAAAAATTAGTCAAGTATATGACATATAATCTTGAGATGAAACATATTAGAGTTGATCGTCAACTCGATTTAATGAAAAGTCCAGTCGATAAGTTAAATGCTTATAAACAGACACAAGATCACTTAACCGAAAGATTGCATC
>DAOTHC010000223.1:0-2181 GCA_035447465.1 Acholeplasmataceae bacterium | reverse complement strand
TTCGTATTAACGAATCTCCTGATAACGATGCATTCTATGAAAAAACGAATGCACACGCTATGGCATTAGATCCTACCAGACAACGTGGTGGTATCAGAAATTTCGCGAAAAGTCATTTTTTAGAAGATGTGTATACTTATAATGATTTCTCACATCACGGGCCTAATAAAGGGCTTGAACGAAAAGAAAAAATCATTGGCGATGTACCCTATCTTGTTACAGAATTTAATGGCCACATGTTTCCAGCAAAACGTTATGATGATGAAACACATCGCATTGAACACTTAAGAAGACACTTAAATGTTTTAAATGAAGCATTTTATGAAGACCGTAAAATAGCTGGGGCAATCGGATGGTCATTTACTGACTATAACACCCATAAAGAATTCGGTAGTGGTGATTTAATTTGTTACCACGGCGTATGCGATATGTTTCGCATACCGAAAGACGCAGCATTAGCTTATCGTGTCTTGCAAGAAAAAGAAGATGTCTTAGATGTTTTATCAACGATGAACATCGGCGAATACCCTGCGGGTTCACTCAATCAAGTCTATGTCATGACAAATCTTGATGAGGTCAAAATGTATAAAAACGATGTCTATATTAAAACATTTAAACCTGACACTAAAACATATGCACATCTTCCACATCCACCCATCATCATCACCGATTTTATTGGTGAGACACTAAAAAACAATGAACGCATGTCAGAAAAAGATGCCGAAAGAACTAAAAAAGTTTTAAGAGCTGTATCATCATATGGGAATCACTTACCGTTAAGATATCAATTAACGATGTTATACATTCTTAAAAAATACAAAAAGAGTTATGATGATGCCGTCAAATTATTCTATACCTACATGACAGGTTGGGGTTCTAAACAACAGGTGTATCGTTTTGAAGGATATAAAAACAATGAACTGATCAAAGTGGTTAGAAAAGAAGCTTTGACAGAAAGTGACTTAATTGTTGAACACAATCAACAAGATCTCGTCATTGGAGATACGTATGATGTTAAACGATTTGTTATTAAAAAAGTTGATCAGCATCAACAAGTCTTGAATTATGCATCCGATGTTATCACGTTAGAAACTGAAGGAGTTATTGAGGTCATCGGACCTAAAACAATCAGTTTACAAAGCGGTGTGATTGGTTTTTGGATCAAAGCCACTGAAAAAGGACAAGGCACACTCTATATCAAGCATCAAGACGTCGAAATCATTGAAGAGGTGAATGTGAGATGAAATTATCATTAGAAGAAAAAGTTCAACTGTTAGATGGATTAGATGTATGGCATACGAAACCTATCCAAGGTTTACCATCCATCATGATGGCAGATGGACCTCATGGTTTAAGAAAACAATATGAATCAACAGATAACCTCGGTGTTAAAGGATCAATACCTTCCACCTGTTTTCCATCAGCAAGTTTAACTGCATGTAGTTTTGATAAATCTTTATTAAAACATATGGGAAAGCTGATGGCGAAAGAAGCGAAATCTAACCAAGTCAACATTATCTTAGGACCTGGTGTCAACATGAAGCGTTCACCCTTATGTGGCAGAAATTTTGAATATTTCTCTGAAGATCCTTATTTAGCGGGAGAACTTGGCGCAGCCATGGTTCGCGCTATTGAAGATGAAGGCGTTGGGACATCAGTGAAACATTTTTTCGCAAACAATCAAGAACGCTACCGCTTTACAATTGATGCGATTGTTGATGAACGTGCCCTCCATGAAATCTATTTGCGTGCATTCGAAAGAATCGTCAAAGAAAATCCGGCTACCGTTATGGCAAGTTATAACAAGATCAATGGTCATTATGCGACAGAACATCCTTATCTTAACAGAATACTGCGTAAAGAATGGGGATATTATGGTGTTGTCGTCAGCGACTGGGGTGCAGTTCACAATCGCGTCGAATCACTTAAAGCATCAACGGATCTTGAAATGCCATCATCGTTTGGCTATCGAACAAAAGATGTGTTAAATCAATCACAAGATGATACCGTCAGACAAGCCATCAATAAATCATCAGATCGTTTGGTTGAACTTGCTAAAAAATATAAAACATATGATGACGTCACATATGATGAAAAACAACATCATCACGAAGCGGTGCGTATCGCACGTGAATCCATGGTATTACTTAAAAATCAACATATACTCCCGTTAACAAAGAA
>DAOTHC010000222.1:0-2190 GCA_035447465.1 Acholeplasmataceae bacterium | reverse complement strand
TATGATGGTTTTTTAGGTTTACTAACGAAACATGAGATTGATGTCAAAGATCAAAACGTTTATCTATTAGGGACAGGTGGCGCTGCCAAAGCAAGTTACATTGTCTTAAAGGATTTAGGAGCTAAAGTGACGGTTGTCACACGTTCCATTGATGAAAACAAAGGGTTCTTTGATCGTGTGATCACGTATCCCATGATCTCACCTAAAGATGTCTCAATCTATATCAATACAACACCACTTGGGACATTTCCTAAAGTCGATGAGGCTGTTATTGACAAACGATTCGTGACAGATCAAATCATAATTGACTTAATCTATAACCCACAAAAGACGAAATTGATGACATATAGTAAATCATCATATAACGGATTATACATGCTTATCATACAAGCCTTAAAGAGTGAAGAGATTTGGTTTAATCGAAAGATTGACATTTCATCATCATTACTGAATGAACTGAAGGAAGTGATTTATTCATGAACACATATGGTACTTTGTTTCGTGTATCCATCTATGGTGAATCGCATGGTCATGCGATTGGTGTCATCTTAGATGGCGTACCAGCAGGTATTAAACTAGACTTAAATCAAATCGATGAAGAACTCAACAGAAGAAGACCAGGTGGCATTGGAACAACACCTCGAGTTGAACAAGATGAGTTTAAGATTCTGAGTGGCTACTTTAATGAATACACTACAGGAAGTCCACTTCACATTATGATTGAAAACAAAAACACACAGTCAAAAGATTACGATCATTTAAAGAAACATCCACGACCAGGACATGCTGATTTTGTTGCTGATGTGACGTATAAAGGATTCCAAGATTATCGTGGTGGTGGACATTTTTCAGGTCGATTAACCGCTGCTTTAGTTGTTGCAGGTGCCATAGCTAAACAGATTATTCCATTTAAGATATCATCAAAAATCATTCAATTAGGTGATGAAACGGACCCGTCTCAATTCGATGAAATAATCAAACAAGTTCAAGCTGAAAAAGATTCATTAGGTGGCATCATTGAAGTGAAAGCAACCGACATGATAATTGGTTTAGGTGATCCCTTTTTTCAAAAATTAGATGCTGAAATTGCTAAGATCATGTTTTCAATACCTGCAGTTAAAGGTGTTGAAATCGGTGATGGATTCCATGGTGTTCATCTTAAGGGAAGTGAATTTAATGATCTTATCCTAGATGCTTCTGGAAAAACATTAACCAATCACAGCGGTGGTATTTCTGGCGGCATCAGTAATGGAAATGACCTTATCATCAAGGTCATGATGAAACCTGCATCTTCTATTGGTAAACCACAACAAACATTTGACTTTGAAGAACAAAACATCAAAGAACTTGAAGTCAAAGGACGACATGACAGTGTCATTATCAAACGTGCTGGTGTTGTGTTAGAAAGTGCACTCGCCATGTGTTTACTTGATTTTTATTTACGTTATAAGGCTTATTATTAGATAAGTCTTTTTCTTCACACAACGCACGTGGAGACGGTGGTATTGATGTCAAGGGTAGATAAGTAAGTGTATAGAAAAGCCTTGAAATAAAAGCTTTTCGAGACTTTAGAGAAAAAATCTGATGTGTGAGAATCGTGAAAATATCTGTTCGTGAAAACAAGTCCAAAGGCATGATTTTGAACGTGACTGAGCGATTTAGATAACATGGGTTTGCGTGTGGTAAGTTAAGATGTTTTGGGTTTTTAGGGCTTGCTGAGTGGTCGATTTAGATGTTTTTTGGATTTTCCGAAGTTGAGTGTTCAGGATAGATGCCATAAAGGAAATGTTTGACAATGCAAGGGTTAGCATATAGCATCTGGGAAGGAGTCATGTTATGTCAATTAGCGAAATAGGCTGCTGTGGCGCTTATTGCCGTACTTGTTCCGCATTTATAAACCAGGCATGTAAAGGCTGTAAAGTTGGTTATGAAAGCGGAACCAGAGATATTTTAAAGGCAAAATGCAAGATGAAAGTTTGCTGTATTTCTAAAAAACTACAATCATGTGCTGATTGCAGTGAATATTGCACTTGCAGTGTACTCAATGATTTTTATAACAAAAACGGCTACAAATATCAAAAATACAGACAAGCTACCGATTACATCAGAACTTATGGATATGATGCATTTCTTGCAGTAGCAGACAAGTGGAAGAATGCATATGGGAAATATGAATGATGCGCCATCCTT
>DAOTHC010000221.1:0-2202 GCA_035447465.1 Acholeplasmataceae bacterium | reverse complement strand
CCGGGAAGTGAGATAGCACCTCGTGTCTTTTCGTAGCATCCAGAAGCAATGATTACAGCACGAGCTGTGATATGTTGGTAACCTTCTTTCATACTGGTCACTGTTAATAGAAAGTCATGATCCTTTTTGATATCAATCACAGTTGTTCCTAACATGACTTGGATATTTTCTTCTTGCAATTCCTCAATAAAACGATCAGCGTATTCTGGTCCAGTCAACTCTTCTTTAAACATATGGAGTCCAAAGCCATTATGAATGCACTGATTGAGGATGCCACCAAGTGTTTGTTCTCTTTCAATGAGTAATAACTGAATATCTTGATGCTTTGCAGATAGTGCTGCAGCAAGACCTGCCGCACCTCCACCGATAATGACGAGATCAATGTGCTTCATCGCTTTTTGTCTCCTTTACTAAAATGGGTGTTTGTTCACCATCATAATTGATAGATGTCATAGGAATAGATGTTTCTCGATGAATCAATTTTAAGACAAGTGATTCACAGTAACCACCTTGACATAGACCGCTTCCCGCGCGCGCGCGTTTCTTTATACCTTTAACAGTATCACTACCAACGGGACCATGTATAGCATCGATAATTTCTTGTTCGGTGATTTTTTCACATTTACAGATCAGATTACCATATGCTGGTTTTTGTTTAATCAAGCGTTGTTTGTCTTCATCGCTCAGTTTGTGAAATACGATAGGTTTATGTCGAATAGGATCGAAGTTGTTTTTCTTTGGTGCAGAAAGATGCATAACTTCATTGATAAGATATTCAGCAATAGCAGGAGCAGCAGTTAAACCTGGTGAATCAATACCAGCAACGTGAAAGAAACCAGGGAATCGCTCGGATTCTTTGATATAGAAGTCATGATAATTAGAAGAAGCTCTGATTCCTGCAAATGATCTGATGACCATATCATAAGGTATATTAGTAGACAATTGTTTTAATTGATCTTTGATTTTCATAAGTCCATCACGTGTTGTAGCAGCATGCTCTTTATCTGTAATGCTTTCAGAAGTTGGACCTAATAAAACATTACCGTGCACCTGAGGAACAATGAGAACACCTTTACCAGCAGCTGTAGGAATCGGATAAAGAACATGATTGAAATGATCTTTTGCTTTTCGATCTAAAACAAAATATTCACCACGTCTTGGTTGAATCGTCAAAGGAAAATCAGGTTCAAGCATCATCGCAATGTGATCACTATAGACACCTGCACAATTGATGATGTGCTTGGTTTTGATGATATCACCTTTCTTGAGATGAACTTCGAAATAATCTTCATTTTTTGTAATGTCAACAACTTCTGAAGAGCGTTTAAATGATGCACCATTTTTGATAGCATTACTCATCGCTGCAATCGCAACTTCCCAAGGATATGTCACTTTTGTTGATGGTAATGAGAGTACTTTAGTGACTGATTTACTTAAATTTGGTTCATCACGAAAAGCTTCTTCAAGCGATATAAAATGAGGATTTAGAACCCCATTATAAAGTGCTCTTTCATAGAGTTCATCTAAGATATCCTCTTCAGTTTTATCATGTGCTACAACGTATGCACCCGTTCTTCTTAAAGGAATCTCTAATTCCTTTTCTAACGCTTCATAAAGCCTATTTCCAGCAACGCATAGTTTAGCTTTTAGCGTATCTTTTTCTGGATCATGACCTGAATGGATGATTGCACTATTAGCTGTTGTTTGATGGCTAGCAATATCGTTTTCTTTATCGAGAACAAGAAGTGAAACTTCATATTTTGATAGTTCTCTTACGATCAGTGAACCGATGATTCCTGATCCGATGATGATGTAATCTAACATAGTTCCTCCTTAAATAAAAAAGAGAAAAAATAAAACGAATTTTATTTTCTCTCTTCAGCTCTTTTTTTGATTAACATGGATTACCAGAAACTTGGATTACTGGTAGTTACTGCGATAGCTCCTGAAGCTAAACATGCTTTAATCTGATCTTTAGACCTGATCAAACCACCCATCATAATGTCACAGGATAATCGTTTTTTAATTTCAGGAATAATATCTAAACAGCATGCAGGTAAGACTTCTAAATAGTCAGGATTGACCTTTGAAGCGACATCTAAACTTTGCTCGAGTGATATGGAATCCTTTAAGAAGAATCTTAAGATACCAATCACTTTTCGCTTTTTACAAACTTCGATGACCTTAGGTTTACTGGATATG
>DAOTHC010000220.1:0-2210 GCA_035447465.1 Acholeplasmataceae bacterium | reverse complement strand
TCAGGTAAAGATGTTGGTTTGTTTGAGTTTGCATTAAAGTATGAAAAGAGAGTTGAAGAATTAAAAATGCGTCCCGATTTAGCTCATCGTTACCTTAATGAAGGTTTTTCCGGTGGTGAAAGAAAGCGTAATGAAATCTTACAGCTCAAAGTGTTAAAGCCTAAGTTCGCAATTTTAGATGAAATTGATTCTGGTCTTGATGTCGATGCGTTAAAAATCGTTGGTGAAAATGTATCAGAACTAGTTAATGATGAATTTGGTTGTATCTTAATCACACATTATCAACGTATACTAGATTATATTAAACCAACCAATGTCCACATTATGATTGATGGTGTCATTGTGATGAGCGGTGGACAAGAACTCATTGAAAAGATTGATCAAAATGGATATGAATGGATAAAAGATGAATTAGGAATTGAATTTGCTGAAGGCGAAGTATAATGAGAGAAATTGTCATTAAAGATCATCAAATACAAACTAAACTACCTAAAGATTTTGTCTATGAAGATCAAAAGTTAATCATCCCCAAAAATATCCATTACGCAGATCCAATAAAAATAACAATTAAAGATGATAACAATGAGTCTCTTGAAATTGTTGTTTCAGAAAATACATCCATAAAAATAATATTAGAACTTTCTAGCCAAGAAACAACGCCCAATCAATATAAACTGATGTTAAAGGCACAAAAGAATGCACAGGTTAAGTATCTATTAGTATCTGAACTATCAAGCAAAAAGGCTCTTGTCGAGCATTATTTTACAGCCGATAGAGACGCAAAACTCGATTTAATAGGTGGTTTTGTCTCAGATGTTATCGATGCTAAAATGCATGTTGAACTTAAAGGTGAAGGTTCTGAAGTTAAGATGAGAGCAGTTGCTGTATCATCTTTTGAAAACATACAAAACATTGATGTCCTCATTATTCATCAAGCACCCAACACGATTGGCAACATGACCAATATTGGTATCGCTAATAAAAAAGGTAAAATTGTCTTAAATGGCGTAGAAAAGATTGAAAAAGGCATGAAAAATGCCAATGCATTCCAAACACTAAAAGGTATTATTACATCTGATCAAGCGATTGTTGAGGTCAATCCTATATTGCTTATTGATGAATATGATGTTAAAGCAGGTCATGGTGCAACCATTGGTAAAATTGAAGAAAATCAACTTTACTATCTTATGAGTCGAGGACTTACACAACGTGAGTCAGAAAAATTAATAATTAACGGTTTTCTTAAACCTGTGATGGATGAAATTGATGATGAACCGTTAAGAGAAAGATTTATTAGTCTGGTAAATTCAAGAATATGATAATCAATGAGATTAGAAAAGACTTCCCTGTCTTTTCAAAACAACCACATCTTGTCTACCTAGATTCAGCAGCATCTGCACTTAAGGTTAGACATGCGATTGAAGGTGTTGATTCCTATTATACGTCATCTGGAGTCAATGTTCATCGTGGAGCATATAGCTTAGCTTATGAAGCAACTAAGCTTTTTGAAGATGCTAGACAAACTGTGGCAGATTTTATTCATGCAGACGTTGATGAGATTGTTTTTACAAGAGGTGCAACAAGCGCACTCAATATGGTTGCTCATGCTTATCGTGATATTTTAAAACCTGGTGATGAGATTATTACAAGTGAACTTGAGCATCATTCATCGATTCTACCATGGATGATGATTGCAAAAAAAACAAAAGCTAAACTTGTCTATATCCCTTTAACAAAAGAAGGTCGTATTACAGTAGAAGGTTTTCAGAGTGTTTTGTCCGATAAAACAAAAATTGTTGCTATCAATCACGCATCCAATGTTATGGGATATGTATCACCCATTGAAGAAATAACACGTCTTGCCCATCAAAAAGATGCGATAGTTGTATTAGATGCTGCTCAATCAGCACCACATATGGCACTCGATGTCCAAAAGCTAGACGTTGATTATTTAGCATTTTCTGGTCATAAAATGTTTGGGCCTTCAGGAGTAGGTGTCCTTTATGGTAAAAAGCACTTGCTCGATCGATTAGAGCCATTTGAGTTTGGCGGAGAAATGGTTGACGAGGTCGATTTATTCGATGCAACTTGGAAAGAAGCTCCCTTACGACTTGAAGCTGGAACTCCTGTAATTAGCGGAGCAATTGGATTAGCTCAAGCTATTCACTACATTCAATCTATCGGTTTTGATAACATTCATGAACATACTA
>DAOTHC010000219.1:0-2211 GCA_035447465.1 Acholeplasmataceae bacterium | reverse complement strand
GGTCAATAGATGGTGTGTGTACTGGGAAAGTACGTTCTACACCAATACCGTAGGATACCTTACGAACGGTAAATGTTTCAGAAATTCCTCCGCCTTGTCTTTTGATGACGAGACCTTCAAATAACTGAATACGTTCGCGATTTCCTTCTTTAATCTTGACGTATACCTTGACGGTATCACCAGGATAGAAGGTAGGTACTTCTTTGATATACTGCTTGGTAATTGCAGCAATCAGTTCTTGTCCCTTTAATCTTGACATGTTCGACTCACTCTCTTTCTTCCAATGTTCATGTCAATTGACAGCGGACCATTGTGCATAAATAATTTTAACGGCTTTTTCATTATAACAAAGTTAAAGAAAACTTGCAACAGTTTTTCTAACCGATTTCAGGATTTATCATTTCAATGAGATAAAATGGATTTTCAGTGCTGAAATAATCTGAGAAAAAGATTTTTTCATAGAACTGAATTGTGTTGTAAATCTTGTTTTTTTCGTTTAAGAAGACTTCATCGTCCAGTTCACCTAAAACGACTTCTCCAAACTGTACACGATATGTTTCTGTAATCCAGCTTGAGTAGGATAAGATGATGGGGCGATCTTCTCTTTCTTCCAAGAAAATGCTTTGACCATAATAGAAATCTTTGTATGATGAGATACCAAATAGATCTAAGATCGTCGGTGCGATATCATAATGTGACGTTAAGATTTGATTCTCACCAGTTACTAAACCTGGTGCATAAATTAAGTAAGGTACTTTTTCGATTTCAAATGGGATATCACTGTTAGGTGTCTTTTCTTCTGTGATGTATTGTGATGAGTAGTTCTTGTGGTCGCTATACATCACAATCACAGTTTCATCCATCAGACCTTTAGCTTCTAAATCATCAAGTAAAATACCTAATCCTTCATCGAAGTTCATTTGAGCTGCTGTAATCGTCTTAAATTCAAGTGATTCATTAACATAATTAGGATCTTGATCTAAAATGTTGTAATAGTATGCGAGTTCTTCGCGATACTTATCATGTGGTCCATGTGGTGTAACAGTTAAAATGAAACTGTAGAAAGGATCATCTTGAATAGGTGCAATATAATCTTTATATTGTTCGAACATGCGTGAATCTAAAGGCCAAAATTCGCTTTCTTCGACAATTAAACCTTCAACACCTCGATATGACTCAAAACCTAAACTCATATGCATTTCATCACGATTGAAGAAATCACTGTAATAATCATGGAATGAATTTGTTGTGTAACCAACACTTCTAAACATATGAGGAAGTGCAGTTGGGTACGCATTGTCTCCATAGGTATACATGAAATTATCACCTTGGAAATACATCATGGAAGTTAAGGATTTAAATTCAGCATCATATGTATAATTTGATTTAGCTGCTGAGAAAAAGTTCGTAAAGTACATACTTTGTTCTCTTAATCTAAAATAATTTGGTGTATATTCTGGTGTAAATCCATATTCTTCACAAGTTTCACACATGATCATAATCAAGTTTTTACCTTCAAACATGCCATATAAACTTGATGTTGGTGCAAATTCATCAGTAACTTTTTCATTAATATCTAATACATAATCATCTTTATAAATTAAAGGACTAATCGCATTTGTTGTGTAGGTGATGATGTCCTTCGCATGATATGTGATAGAACCAAACTTTTGTACAAATAATGCTTTATCTGATGGTGTGTCAAATAAAATTTGATCTGCTTGATCGATAATCGTAGGTGCAACAAGTAGACCACCAAATGAAAAGATTAAGAAGGCTACACGTGACATAAAGCGGTAGGTGCGGACACTTCCAGGAAGTTTAACAACTTTTTTTAGCAAAAGTGCCATGGAAACAACGAATCCGACAATGAGCATCCACGTTCCAATGCCATATGCCTCTAATGGATTATATTTAAGTCCAATCTTCATCGTGTTTTTACCAGATTCAAGCAGCATCGCAATCGATGTTACATCTTCTTTATATCGATAAAGCGTAATGTCTGTTAAGAAGAAAATAAACATGATCAAAATAAAAATAGCATATGCGATGAAGCGTCGCTTATTATTTTTAATGAATGCTAAAACTGATAGTACAACCAATATATTAAAAAACGCGATGACCCAATGGGCAAACGTTATTTGAAAACCGTATTTCAATACAAAAAGCACATCAAAAGATGAGATGATAAATACCATCAAAATGGATTCA
>DAOTHC010000218.1:0-2212 GCA_035447465.1 Acholeplasmataceae bacterium | reverse complement strand
ATATCGATAAACGTACTGTACCGTTTGTTCCTAACTTTGATGATGAAGAATTAGAACCTGTGGTCCTACCAGCTAAGTTCCCCAATTTATTAGTGAACGGTGCGAAAGGGATATCCGCAGGGTATGCTACAAACATTCCACCACACAATTTAAAAGAAGTTGTTCAAGCGACCTTAGCATTTATTGATAATGAACAATTAACCATAAAAGAAGTATCTGAGATCATTAAAGGTCCCGATTTTCCTACCGGTGGTATCGTCCAAGGTCATGCAGGTATTTTACAAGCGATTGAAACAGGTGCCGGTAAAATCGTTATCCGATCTAAATGTACTGTCGAAGAAATATCTAAATCTCAAGATCGTATCGTGATCACTGAGATACCTTATGAAATCAATAAAGCTGACTTAGTCAAATCGATGGATCTTTTTAGAATCGACAAAAAAGTTGAAGATATCTTAGAGATTCGAGATGAATCAGACCAAGAAGGCTTACGAGTTGCCATCGATTTAAAGAAGGGTGCGGATGCACAACTCATTTTAAACCTTCTTTTCAAAAACACAGATTTACAGGTTACCTATAATTACAACATGGTTTCTATTATGAACCATCGACCTGTCTTAGTCGGTGTTCTACCAGTTTTAAAAGCTTATGTTGACCATCAAAAAGATGTGATCACCAATCGTTCAAATTATGAACTTGCTAAAGCAACCAAACGTCAACACATCGTTTTAGGTTTGATCAAAATGGTTTCTGTCATTGAGGAAGTCGTCAGAATCATTAGAAATTCTCAGAACAAGCAAAACGCAAAAGAAAACCTTATGCAAGCCTTCGACTTTTCAGAAATGCAAGCTGAAGCGATTGTTACCTTACAGCTTTACCGTTTATCCAACACAGATATCATTGCACTTGAACAAGAATCTGTAGGCTTAACAGAGCGCATTAAAGAGCTGGAGCACATCTTGAGTTCAGAAGCTGCTTTAAGACGTGTGATCAAACGTGAACTCACTGAAATGTCTGATGCTCTAGGTGAAGATCGTAAAACAGAAATTGAAGCTGAGATCGAAACGATCAAGATCGATCAAAAAGATTTGGTCAGTGATGAAAAAGTGATGATTGGTGTTACGAAAGATGGTTATATCAAACGTGCATCAACAAGATCTTACCAAGCATCACAGTCATGTGGCTTAAAAGAAAATGATGCCCTCATGTTCGAAGTTGAAGTGAATACACTAGATACCTTGTTACTATTTACAAACCTGGGTAACTACATTTTCCTTCCTGTCTACAAGATTGATGAACAGAAGTGGAAAGATTTAGGTATCTATATCAATAACATTGTGCCGATTGAGAAAAATGAAACCTTGATTAAGGTAATTCCTGTCTCAACATTTAGAGATGATACCAATATTCTAATCGCAACTAAAGAAGGCATGATGAAACAAGCTAAACTCTCTGATTTTGAGGTAAATCGATACTCTAAAACGATACGTTGTATGAAGTTATCTGATAACGATGAAGTCATCAGTATCGATCTAGGTGAAAAAGCGAACATCCTATCTGTTTCACAAAAAGGCTATGCCCTTCGCTTTAAATCAGAAGATCTACCACTTTATGGCTTACAAGCAGGCGGCGTTAAGAGTATGTCACTACAAGATGGTGATCAGGTGGCTGGTGCATGTTATGTGAAAACCACAGATGATTTCATTATCTTAACAAACAGAGGTCATGTGATTAAAGATGTGGTTGAAGAATTACCGCTTTACAATCGTAACAGACGTGGTATTTTAATCATTGAACATCAAAAAGCAAACCCACATTTAGCTGTATCCATTGCACGCTTATCACGGCAGCAACAAAAAGAAAATGTTTCTGTTCTGATTTTAGGTGAAAAGGGATCTCGTCTGTTCACTGTACAAGATTTGAAATATACAGGAAATAAGTTTGGTAAAAAAATCTTTGAAGAAGCTGACCTTGGCAGAGGTTATTTGATTGACATTTTCAACGCAGTTGATGAAAAAGAAGACACTAAAGTTGAAAAGGTATCGAAAAAGAAAATCGAACCCATCGAAACGATCGACTTAGTCAAAGAAGAAATTATAGAAATTAAAGATAAAAAAATTCATCTCAATAGACTTGATCTATTCGATGAAGATGAATAGGAGACTTACTATAATAAGTCAAGCACTTAATGAGATTAAATCGTAAAAGACCT
>DAOTHC010000217.1:0-2213 GCA_035447465.1 Acholeplasmataceae bacterium | reverse complement strand
GGTGCTGTTGATCCAGCATTAGATGCTGAAATGATTATGTTAGCCTATGATTTCATCAAACGTTTAGGTTTAAAAGGTGTTTCAGTGCGCATTAATTCATTAGGTGATGATGCATCAAGAAGAAACTATCAAGAAGCCTTAACGAACCATTTCTTACCACATAAAGAAACATTATGTGATGATTGTAAAGCAAGATTAGATAAAAATCCACTTCGCATTTTAGACTGCAAAGTCGATCAAAAGCATCCTGCAGTGATGCACGCACCCACACCACAAGATTATTTAAATGATGAATCAAAAGCTTATTTCCATCAGGTCATAGAGCATTTAAATGCCAGCAAAATCAGTTATGAGATTGCACCTAAATTGGTTAGAGGTTTGGATTATTACAGTCATACCGTCTTTGAAATCGAAGCTGATATCGAAGGCTTTGGTGCACAAAATGTTCTAGGTGGCGGAGGACGCTATCAAAAATTAGTTTCTGAACTCGGTGGACCAGACCTTGGTGGTATTGGATTTGCATGTGGTATGGAACGGTTACTTTTAGCACTAGATGCTGAAAATATTGAACTCGAAAAAGAAGATGTTCTCGATGCGTATGTCATTGTTTTTGGTGATGCGCTTAAGATCACAGGATCAAAGATTTTATATGATTTAAGACAAGCTGGATTGATTGCTGACATGAATTACACTCAAAAAGCGTTTAAGGGACAACTCAAACAAGCTTTACGACTAGGGGCTAAGTATTTAGTCATTGTAGGCGAAGAAGAGTTTTCAAAGGGTGTTGTAGGTATTAAAAATACAGCAACTGAAGTACAAGAAGAAGTCCCCATGGGACGTATTACGAAATATCTTAAAGAAAAAGTAGGTAAATAACATGAAAGCATATACGCATCATAATAATGCACTCACGATTAAACATGTTGGCGAACATGTATACTTAAAAGGTTGGGCATCAAAGGTTAGAAACTTGGGCGGACTCATCTTTATCGATTTAAGAGATAGAGAAGGAATCACACAACTTGTTGTTAAACCTGAAAATTCATTTTATGAACTTGGTTTAAAAATTAAAAATGAGTTTGTCATTGAAGCTAAAGGCGTTGTGATTGAAAGAGAAAGCAAAAACTTAAATCTTAATACAGGTGAGATCGAAGTTGATGTCAAGGAATTAAAGATTTTAAATACTGCAGAAACACCTCCCATTATCATCAGTGACAACACCGATGCGCTAGAAGATACACGCTTAAAGTATCGTTATTTAGACTTACGTCGTCCTGTGATGCAAAACTTTTTGATCAAACGTCACCAGATTACACAAGCTATTCGTTCAGTCCTTGTTGAAGAAGGGTTTTTAGAATTAGAAACGCCTATTTTAGGTAAATCAACACCTGAAGGAGCAAGAGACTATTTAGTACCTTCTCGTCTTTATGCAGGTCATTTTTACGCATTACCTCAATCACCACAAATCTATAAACAACTCTTTATGGTTGCTGGATTAGAAAAATATTTCCAAGTCGCACGCTGTTTTAGAGATGAAGACTTAAGAGCTGACCGTCAACCTGAGTTCACACAAATCGATATTGAAGCATCGTTTGTTGACATGGATGATATTCAACAGGTCATTGAAAAGATTATGGTAAGAACATTTAAACAGGTGTTAAATGTTGATATTGAAGTGCCTTTCTTAAAGATGAGCTATCAGGAAGCCATGGAAACCTATGGTTCAGATAAACCTGACATGCGTTATGAACTTCATATTAAAGACTATCTACCCTATCTTAAATCATCAGAAATTCCTCTATTTGCAGGTAGAGAACATGTTCGTGGCTTATACGTTGAAAATGCTGAAAGCATAACACGTAAAAAGATTGACAGCTATACAGATCTTGTAAAGAAGAACCATGGAGATATGCTTGCCTATGTTCGCATGCAAAATGGTCAGTATTCAGGATCGATTGTTAAATTTTTATCAGAAGAAGTTCTTCAATCACTCGAACTTAAAGAAGGATCGATTCTTTTCTTAGTAGCTGGTGAGTTTGAAAAAGTTTCATCAGCTCTTGGTGCTCTACGCATTGCATGTGCTGAAGAGTTACAACTCATTCCAAATGATGTTTATAAATTTGTATGGATCGTTGATTGGCCACTATTAGAATACAGTGAAGAAGATCAACGTTTCTATGCAAAACACCATCCATTTACAGCACCAGTTGACC
>DAOTHC010000216.1:0-2214 GCA_035447465.1 Acholeplasmataceae bacterium | reverse complement strand
TCAAAGATGATGATTGAAGGCACATTTTTAATTTTCGCCATCATCTTAGGTATTTATACAAAATTACTTTGGGAACAGGTTTTTGTGATGACGGTTGTCATCGCATTAGTCAATGGCCCATTAAGTCACTTTTTTGCTAAAAAATTTATAAAAAGAAAGGAAAGATTATCATGAATATCAACAAAATGATCGATCATACAAAATTAGGTGCTAACGTATCGAAAGCTTCCATTGATCAACTGATTACCGAAGCTAAAACGTATGATTTCAAAAGCGTATGTGTTAATCCACATTGGGTAAACTATGCGAAACAACACTTAAATCAAACAGACGTTTTGGTTTGTACCGTCATTGGTTTTCCACATGGCACACATCAACCGGAGGTCAAAGCTTATGAAGCTAAAAAAGCAGTGAGCGATGGCGCAGATGAACTTGACATGGTGATCAATGTGTATGCTCTCAAATCTGGTGATGACAAGACGATTCTTGAAGAAATCAAAGGTGTCGTAGAGGCTGGAGAAGGAAGAACTGTCAAGGTCATTCTTGAAACGTGCTATTTAACACCTGAAGAGATCGTCAGAGGTTGCAAACTTGCTGAAGAAGCTGGTGCACACTTTGTTAAAACATCAACAGGTTTTGGTACATATGGTGCACGTGTTGAAGATGTTAAATTAATGAAAGAAACAGTCAAAGACCACCTTGAAGTTAAAGCTAGTGGTGGTGTTCGTACATATGAAGATGCTTTAAAAATGATTGAAGTTGGTGCGACGCGTATTGGTACATCCAATGGTGTCGATATCGTTAATAAAAAAGGAGTGAATAACAATGATTCCAACACCTCATATTGATTGTCAAGATAAAGATTTAGTAGCAAAAACAGTTTTAATGCCTGGAGATCCACTGCGCGCTAAGTATATTGCAGATACATTTTTAACAAAGGTTGTTCAATTTAACACCGTGAGAAACATGTTTGGATACACAGGTTACTTCGGTAAAAAGAAGGTTACTGTGATGGGTTCAGGTATGGGTATGCCATCGATTGGTATTTATTCATATGAACTTTTCGCATTTTATGATGTAGAAAAGATCATCCGTATCGGTTCATGTGGTGCGTATTCTAAGGATTTGAATTTATACGATGTTGTTTTAGTTAAGGATGCTTACAGTGAATCATCCTATGCAAAGACGATGGGAGTTTCTTCACGCAAGATTTTACAAGGATCAACTGTGATCAACAACCGTATTTTAAAAACAAGTGAAAAATTAGGTATTCCTGTCCATGTTTCACGCATTCATTCATCAGACGTTTTCTATCGTTTGACATCAGATGAATATAAAGACATTCACGCCAAGTATGGTGCTGATGCAGTTGAAATGGAATCATTTGCACTTTTCGCTAATGCTAAAGCATTAAAGAAAAAGGCAGCTTGCTTGTTGACCGTATCTGACTCGCTTGTCACACACGAAGCAACCACAGCACAAGAACGACAAGAAGCATTCACAAAGATGATGGAACTTGCCTTAAATAGTATCTAATGATTGTTCTTCATAACGATTTTAAAACGATACAGTTTGCACTCTTTTTTGTCGATGTTGACGATAAAAAGTATGCTGTTCATCGTTTTATGTTACCCAAATTGATGAGTGCAACAACGAAAAGCTATCCCACACGCCAGAAACTCAACCAAAAAATGGAAGAGCTCTATGGTGCATACATCAAAGTAAGAACTGAGCGCATGGCTAACCTATCTGTCATGTCGCTCGTTTTGACGTGTGTTGATCCAAATATTGTTAAGGATGATTCGCTTCTTGATCAGGCTTTAGCTTTATTTCACGAAGTCATTGAAGAAGAACGTATCTTTAATGAAGATGTTTTTAATGATGAAAAACGCATGTTAATCGAACAGTGGGAAACACTTAAAGATAAAAAAAGAGCATATGCTAGAGAACAGTTTTTACATCACTTTTTCGGTGATGATCTTTATGCTTATCCCATCTCTGGTACCTTAAGAGATATTAAAAAACTTAAACTGGAAGATGTTGAATCTTATTATAAAGATATGATTACAAATCAAGTCAAGTATATCGTGATCAACGGTAGAACTGATCAACTTGATCTAGGTCATATCGAAAGCATGTTAGGTAAAACTAAAGCTTTAAATATACCTTTTGTTACAACCTTTAGAGAACCTAGAGAAGTTACATATGTCACCG
>DAOTHC010000215.1:0-2216 GCA_035447465.1 Acholeplasmataceae bacterium | reverse complement strand
GTCATAAAGATACCAATCGCATCACCAACGAAACCCATGATTCCTGCATAAAGTGGACCTAAAACAATACCACCGATAATGAGGGGAATCGCATAAAAGGGTAAGCCAAATCCTTGAATATTTAAAATGATGCGGAAAAATGCATCAATAACAACACTGACAGCGGTCAGTGAAGCGGCTAAAACAAGCTTTTGAATCTGTGTGTTATTCTTCATGAAAAAAGACCTCCTATATTCAGGGGCCCACCATATAAATACAGCGGACGCATTAGAAAACCGCCACACATGTGTTCGTTCTAACCCGACATCCCATGGTTAGACACTTAACGCTTTCTAATTACTCTGTAATCCCATTATACTAAAAAAAGATTAAAAATGTATTTAAAAAAGAAAAAGGCTTTCGCCTTATAGTTTCCAATCGATAGGTGATATACCTTTACTGATTAAAAAATGATTGGTTTTGGTAAATGGTTTTGATCCAAAAAAACCGCGATAAGCTGATAGTGGAGAGGGGTGAGGAGCCTTGATGATCAAATGCTTTTGCTGATTAATATAGGGTATAAAAGACTGTGCATGTGCACCCCATAAAATGAACACGATCGGTTGTTCTTTAGCGTTTAATTGTTTAACAACCTCAAGCGTAAAGTTTTCCCATCCTTTTTTTTGATGACTCATCGGTTGATGAAGAACAACGGTTAAAACAGTATTGAGTAATAAAACACCTTGTTTTGCCCACGATGTTAAATTACCTGTCTTAGGATATGGAAGTTTTAAATCATCCACATATTCTTGATAGATATTTTTAAGTGAAGGTGGAAAATCACCTTGTTCAACACTGAATGATAAACCATGAGCTTGTCCAATATTATGATAAGGGTCCTGTCCAATAATCACTGCCTTAACATCTTCATAAGGTGTCAGTTTAAAACAAGCCAATCTTTTTTCTTTGGGAGGTAAGACATGATGTTTAACATCTTCTTCCTTTAAAAAATGAATGAGTTGTTGAAAATAAGGTTTATTCAGTTCACTTTGAATCAGGTCGTCCCACGTCATTTTTTGTCTCCTTAGACTTTTTGATATACATGATGAGTACAACAATAATAAAAATATTAAGTAAGATGAGTCCTAAGAAAATAGGATTTCTAACGACAACAAATGCAAATGTGATAATAATCCCAATCAGCGGAACCTTAAAGGCTACTTTACCCACTAAATCATCTGTTGTAATATCCTTCACATCACCTGATGCATCATACCATGTATCAAAGCTTCCACCGTTATGATATTTGTTGTAGTCTTTTGTTTTTAAGATGATGTTGCCGTTTTCCTCATAAAAGTCAGCTAAATAGTGTGTTACTGTATTTTTTTGATAAATTGTATTACCTAAACTATCTTCCTCAGTTGTAGGAAGGTAGGTGTAAAAGGTTATAACCTGACCAACTTCTAAATCTTCTTCATCTAGTCGTGTAACGATAATGATATCATTGACATTGATATAGGGTTCCATCGAGGGTGATACAACAACATAACCTTTGAATCCTAATACAGTGATCGTTTTTGATGGCATAAACAGTTCAAGAAAAATGAACATGGTTAAAATGGCTGCAACTGTATAGAAGATGATGGATCCAATTTTTTTAAATAAATTTTTAGTCATGGTTCACCTAACAAAAGAACCTTTTTCGCTGAAAAGGTTCACTTTTTTTCTTTCGGATTTCTCACAAAGTAGTAATAAATAACACTTAGTGCTAAAGTTTCAATAAATAACATGGAGGCAAACCCTCGAGGGGTGGTTGCTACATATAATATGGTTATTAAAAGATTTGCATGATGATCAAAGGTTGCAACCACATGATCTTCTTCATACGTATTTCTTATAAAGTATCCAAAGGTTGTGTCAATCGAGCGATTGAGCTCATCTTTGGCAACAATTTCTTCCATCCAATATAAGTCGGTACCAAATTTACCATAGATGATGATGCGATCACCAACATCAATATCATCAAAAGAAAATTTCTTGATGTGAACCACATCAGAATTTAACTCTTGATCTAACTCTTGGTCATTAGGGATAACGAGCATCGTAGATCTTCCTAGAAGATTAACAGCTCGATCTTTGACAACCATAGGTATAATTGCATAGAGTGTCCATAGGACCATGATACCTAAAACAACAAAATATGCGATGCGACCTACTTTATTAATACGGGCACGGTC
>DAOTHC010000214.1:0-2217 GCA_035447465.1 Acholeplasmataceae bacterium | reverse complement strand
GTGCTTTTGGTCTGAAAACCATCAAATTATTTTCCACACATGTGAGTATTTAGCAGGACAAATATTTTTAGAAGATACGTTTCAAAACGATCAAACCAAGGGAAAAGATCACTTAGAAAAAGCGAGAATAAAGATTAGACATTGGTTGAAAGATCGCTTTACATATGGATTTATAGAGTGGCATTCCAATACGTACTATGAAGAAGATATCGCACCTTTGGTTTTACTTGTTGAACAAGCTAAAGATAAAGATATCGTTATTCATGCCAAAATGATATTGGATTTACTCTTTCTTGATATGGCACAACATACCTTTCAGGGTTATTTTATAGCAACTTCAGGAAGATGTTATGAAAATCAGAAGAAGTCTGGTCAAAATGCTGATGTGAATGACATTCTTAAAAAAGCGTTTGGTATACTAAAACACCCGTATAACTATGAAAGATTGTCAACACTCTTTCTATTAACAAAAGCTTATCAAGTGCCTGAAGTCATTAAACATATCGCACGTTTAGAAGAAAAAGGTATTATCAAAGAGTCCATGGGACTTGATTTAAAAGAAGTGTCATATGAAATTAATGAAAAAACGAAAGATCGTCAAGGCATGTATTTTTGGGGTATGGAAGCATTCACTAATCCAGAATCCATCGATATGACTATGATGATGTATAACGATTGGTCACTTCAAGACAACAACTTCTTAAGAGATTTAAACATGATTAACAAACCTATCTTAAGAAAACTAAAACTACTTCCTTTATTAGTAAGAATTTTGAATCCAGCAACTCGAGGTGTTGCTATCGAAAGGGTTAACAGCTATACCTATCATACAAAACATTTCATGTTATCAACCGCTCAAACTTACCATCCTAAAGCTTTTGGTGATCAACATCATATTTGGCAAGCGACTTTACCAAATGATGTCAATATCTTTTCGACACATCCAGGATCACCTATGTTTGATGATCCAGCAAGAAATTTCTCGCCTTCATATTGGGTAGGAAACGGGATAAATCCTTTAGCTGTTCAGCATGAAAATCGTGTTTTCCTCATGTATCGTTTAACCCCTAGAAAAGGCTTCTTAGAGCGAAAACGTCAATATCTTGTTCACTTCTTCATACCTTTTGATCGCTGTGATGAAGTTATTCAAGAGGATAGAAATATCTTTATTCGTGTTCAAGATACTTATTGTGCACTTCAGTTCTCAACAACCTATCAAACAACAGATGATGAGGTCATCTTATTGGGTAAACATATTCAAGCTGTTGTTACCATGGGATCTAAAGAACAACATGAATCATTTGATAATTTTAAAGGAATGATTCAACAAGAAGAACTGTTATTAACACGCTACATGATTTTCTTAGAATCTAGAACGACAACCTATCGTATGAATTTCCAAGAAAAACTACTCGTCAATAAAAAAACAGTCAATCTAGCTTATCCCCGGTTTGATACGCCTTATATCCAAGCTGAAAGAAAACCTGATATGGTTGAAGTCGTCTTAGATAAACATAGACTCATGCTTGATTTTGAAGGTATTGAAAGAGAGGTTAGTTAATATGAAGGTTATCGAAAAAGTCATCAACATTGCTGACGACATTACATCCACATGGGAACCTAAAATGAAATGGATGTGGGGGGAAGCACTTTTCGGATATGCCTTATCTCTTTTAGATGAGCATATGGGTGAAGATCGTTACACAACCTTTCTCAAAGAATATTGTGACTACTATGTTGAAAATCCACCACGTGTCGATCAAAGTGACACATCAGCTCCCGGTTTAATCACTTATTATATGTGGAAGAAAACACAACATGAAGGTTATAAAAAATTAACGGATCGTGTAATTAATTACATCATGAATGAACCACGACTGATTGAAGACTCTGTCAATCACTTAGGTAATTCTCTTGAAGGCAAATTTTATCCAAAATCTATATGGGTTGATAGTTTAATGATGTTTTCTGTTTTCCCTGCACGTTATGCCAAAGAAAACAACGATCTCAACATGATGGATGTCGCTGCACGACAACCACGCATCATGGCAAAGTATATGCAGGATATCGAAGATGGACTTTGGTATCATTCTTATTGGACAACATGGAAAACACATTATCCTAAAAGAAAGATCTATTGGGGTCGTGGAAATGGTTGGGTTATCGCTGCGTTACCGATGATTCTAGACCAGATTGGGGATCATGAAGAAAGAAAAC
>DAOTHC010000213.1:0-2220 GCA_035447465.1 Acholeplasmataceae bacterium | reverse complement strand
ATCGAATAATCGAATAGATTGAGTGAGGTGCGATAATCTCCCAATTCTTCTTCACCTAACCAACCATTCTTCTTCAAGACATTGATCACGTGAACTGCTTTTTGACGTGAGGTTCTAGCCTGCTCATCATCCTCAACATCTAAAAATTCATCCTGAGGCTGTTCATCGAAATAGTCGATTAACCTCTGGATGATGATTTCACGATCCCCCTGAAAAGCATCTTCAACCGTATCAATGGTGTGGTAAATGATAAAGATACAATCGATATATGTCTTCTTATTCGGGGAGGAGAGCACACTGAAAAAATTCGGGTGTATGGTGTCAAACAGATGTGCCATCTTATCCTCCTTTATTTTTATAAAATAAAAAAATATGAATTTCATATTCATTGTAACATGAAACCCATATTTTTCATTATTTTTTATGTTATTTGTATTTTCCAAGCGAAATTCTAATCTTTTTGCCTGATATAACTTTTCCATCAAGTTCTTCTAATCGCTTGACAGCTGCTGGATGAATTTGGAATTCTGTTGAAGCCTTATTCATCGTGATATCACCAATATTCTTAGGATACATATCAGCATGTTTTTTGAATAAATCAAGAAGTTGAACAGGACGTAGTCCATCATCTTTACCTAGATTGATGCTTGCCATACGGTAATTGCCTTGATCTCTACGTGAAGATTCACGACGTGGTCTACTTGAATCATTGTCACGAGATGTACGACCTTGATGACCAGATGATTCTTCTCTTCTGCGTTGTTGAGGCGCTTCAATAGGCTCATAAGTCTTAGGTTTATCTAAGTTCTTTTCGATTAATGCTGAAATGATTTGATCTTTCGTAAAACCTTCATCTAAGAGATATGAAATCAATGTTTGATGATCAGCTTCATTTGCTTGAACAAGATCTTTGATGGCTTGATAATTACGTTTTGCCATCACTTCTAAGATTTCTTCTTCTGTAGGAATTGTTTTTTCTGTCATCTTAGTTTTGATAAAACGTTCAATCATTTGAAGTTTACCACGCATGGATGGATATACGAGTGAGACAGACATACCAGATTTTCCTGCACGACCAGTACGACCAATGCGGTGAACATAGATTTCGTCTTCGAATGGTATTTCATAGTTAATGACCATATCGACGTGTGAAATGTCTAATCCTCTTGCTGCAACGTCTGTAGCAATCAAATACTTCAACTTCTTAACGCGGAATCTTCCCATGACATAATCACGTTGTGATTGTTTTAAATCGCCATGAAGAGCATCTGCTTCATACTGATGTTTCTGCAAATAGTCAGAAAGTTGATCCACATCAGCTTTAGTGTTAGCAAAAATAATCGCTGAACCAGGTTGATAGTAATCAAGCACACGAATCAGTAAGTGATCACGATCAGATTTTTTGACGTTGTAATAAATCTGTTCAATCTTTGAAACAGTCAACGTTGGTGTTTCAATCTTGATCATTTCAGGATTCTTCTGATACTTTTCTGCAACCTTCTTGATGAAAGGTGGAATGGTTGCTGAAAATAGGGCGGTTTGTCTTTCCTGTGGCGTATCTTTCAACAAACGCTCTAAGTCTTCTTGGAAACCCATTTTAAGCATTTCATCTGCTTCGTCCATGACGAGCACTTTGATGTGCGAAAAGTCAATGGTTCCTCTTTCCAAATGGTCGATGGCTCTACCTGGTGTAGCAACGACAATTTGTGGATTTAAGGATAAAGCCTTAAACTGCTTATTGTATGATTCTCCACCATAGATGGATGCTACTTTCACATCCTTGTTGAACTTGACAAGTTTGATAAATTCTTTATATACCTGCAGGGTAAGTTCACGTGTTGGACAAATCACAAGTGCTTGGATATGACTGTTTGTCAGATCAAGCTTCTCCAAAATCGGGATGGCAAACGCAAATGTTTTTCCTGTCCCCGTCTGTGCCTGGCCAATAAGATCTCTTCCCTCTAACATTTTAGGGATGGCGTGATGCTGGATTGACGTCGTTTCTACGAGTCCGAGAGCTTCGATGGCCTGTTTTGTTTCTTGTAAAATCGGTAATTCATTAAATAATAGATTCATTTTTTTCCTCAATTCTTTTAAACCTTTATAACTATACCATAGATCATGAAAAAATACTATGAAAATTAATCATTTTGATTACAAAATCATGTGTTTAACAAAAGAAAAAGACTCATCGAGTCTTCTTGCGTTCACAATTCTCAC
>DAOTHC010000212.1:0-2224 GCA_035447465.1 Acholeplasmataceae bacterium | reverse complement strand
AATAACCCATTACATCCATATACCTTATCATTAATTTCATCGATTCCAATGCCTGACCCTGACTACGAAAGACAACGTGGTAAGAATGTTAGATATAATCCAGGTGTTCATGATTACAGTGTTCAAAAGCCAACAATGCGTGAAATCGAACCAGATCATTTCGTTTTAGCTAATGATGCCGAATTCGATCAATACTTAAAAAAGATCAAAGCAAAACAAGCTAAAAAGCAAGCATAGTTCAGCGTATGAACAGTAAGAAGTATAGAACTCAATTTACGATTAAATTTTCCATAGCGCTACTTATACTCATAACCTTGTCCTTATTGTCTTGTTAACTGTTTATCGACTTGAATTTAATTTATCGAATATCAGCAATAGCATCTTTATCGTTAGTGCACCGGTCTTCTTTATCAGTTTGATTATTCAAACGGGTGCAACCAGAGCAACACTTGCGATATCTTATACAGCTAAAACCTGGTTTGCTCCCAAGAGTACAAAAGATCAGTTCGATAATTTTCAAGAGTATTATGATGAAAAGTCTCAAGGACATCAAAAAGATGTCAAGTTCCTTGTATTTGCAGCACTTGTTATGATTATTGCAGCCTTTGTATTAGCTCAAATCGTAATTGATGCAAGACCTAATATGTAATAATTAAAAGCCACATGATCTCAATAGATGATGTGGTTTTTTTCATGTATAAAAAAAGGAATCCAAGCGGATTCCTTCAGGTGATATTTATTTTTTCTTAGTCTTTTTTTCTATCTTTTTTCGATGTGCACCGATGAAACTAAAGATTAAATCGACTGCGATTTGATAATACCGTGATGGATAGTAAGTATCACTGTATAAGAAGTAAGCCTTTGTATCTTTTTTCATTAGTCCCACGTTAACCTGTGTATAATGATGTCGTTGATTCGCATAAGTGACAATTTCACCAACATCTTTAATCGCTTTTTCATTTGCTTGATCATAATGCTTAAACGCGACAATCACATATTGAGTAGGTAATTCCTTTTTAGGAAAAGATACTTCAAGTTTCGCGATTTCATCATGAATGGCTTTATCATAGAAGTCAAGTTGATCATCATGAATTAATATAGCAATCGTTAAACGCCAAAGTTTTTTAAGTTTGATCGTTTCATCAGGTGTATGTGTGTAATAGATACTAAACTTAGGTGTTTCTATGAAACGAAGATAACCTTTGTTTGATATCAATTTTACATCGTTAATAGGATCTTGGGTATATGTCACAGGTTTTGCTTGAAATAGAATTAGCCTAGCAATTCGGACCATATTGTTATATCCATATAATGTAGATCTGAATAAAAGAGAAGTTCCTATAAGACCGACAAGAAGAATGATGTTGACTAAAGTCATCGTGTTATAGTCTTCAATCTTCGCAAATACCAGGGCGATAGCAACAATAAAAAGTGCTGTCAGCAAGATAAAGATTGCAAGGATGAAATTGCGCTTTTTGATGATTTGTTTGGAGTTCAAATTCATCACCCCTTTTTAATTATTAATTACCATTTAGAATGCCAGCTAATACGGTATTATTTAAAAGATCAATTTGTGGAATGACATGATCTGGTGTAATACCATCTTCATTAATCACATAGGTACCGTCGCTTAAGCGAAGCATATTGATGTTGTTGCTGCTCATTGTAAAGAATGTACCATCTGGTAATAAGATAGGTGTTATTGAACAAGCACCACCACCGGATACTTCACCAATAATGATACCCATGTTGTTTTGCTTAAACATAGTTGCCATTTCGTTTGCTGCAGAGAATGTTGCAAAACTTGTGAGTAAGAACCAGTCAAATTCCGTATATGATTCATAGCTTGTTGTGATATATGTTGTAGAGTATGAATAGGTGTCACGATTAAATCCGCTGGTAGCAAATGGTTGATCTGTAATCAAACCTAACACACGGTATAATGCACCAACGTTACCACCGGTATTAAAGGTTAAATCGATACCTAACTTAGTGACGTTTGGATATGCTTCTTTAACTTCTTTAATCATGGTTTCTAAATAAACAGCAGAGTCACTTTCAATTAAACCAACGATATCATTTGTGATTTTCCATTCTGCATCATAAGTAGCTGGAATAGTCGTTGTTAAGCCAATATAAGCTGTTGAATATACATTGCTATAAGCAACAGTTACAATATAAGGGACTTCATTAATCGTCTTGGTATAATAACCACCAGCGTGAT
>DAOTHC010000211.1:0-2242 GCA_035447465.1 Acholeplasmataceae bacterium | reverse complement strand
AAGCTTGGTATCCAAGACGAAGTTGCAGCACAAAACGTTGGTAGCCGCGTTACCTACATTCCATTCAGTGCAACTACAGCATCAGCAGTTATTCCTGTAGCACTTGCTGAAAACCCAGCAGTTATTCTATTATCATCAAACCAAGCTCCTGCAACTGCAGCAGCAATCGCTCTTAGAGCAAACAACTCTACAGTTCCTGTCTTATCATCATATGTTAACTCAGCAGCTGTATTCGCACCTGCACAACTAATCGTTGATGAAGTTGCTCAACCACTTCCATATCCAGTATATGCAAATGCATGGGTTGACATCTCTAACTCAACTGCACCAGCTCCAACTGCTGAACAAATCGGTGGCGATGGTACATTAGCAGGTTTTGCTTACCCACTATCATTCTTAGCTGGTTTCACAGCTGAATACTGGGAAGGTTTCGTTCATGATATGAATTCATCTCACAGAGTCGATGGAACTACAGAAGCTAAAGCATTATGGGCAAACGCTTATGCAATGGCTGGTTATGTTGCCGCTAAGACTTTCGTAGCAATCTTAGAAAGAGTTGAAGACTTTGATGCATTGACATGGGAATCATTCATTGCATTAGCAGAATCAGCTCCAATCGATTTACCAATGGCTGGTTCAATTGACTGGGCAAATGGTGATCGCGTTGGTTTAACAACCTTAGCATTAACTAAATTCCAATTAACAGCATCTGGTTGGAACTTCGCTAAGATCAGAGAAATCGAATCCATCGAAACAGTTAACGCAAAATAAAACCATGAAGTAGATGAAGAGTGGATTCAAGGAAACTTGTCCACTCTTTATTTTTCATGGTCAATCGTAATGAACGTTTTAAAGGTTTTAAGTTAGTATTTGAATCCTAGATGAGATCATCAGAGAAAAACGCTTATAGAAGAAATTTGAAGCGTTTAGAAAGCATTGACATGGAGGAGATAAAGTCATGTACGAGAAGAAACAAATCGTTTTAAAAAACGGTGAAGTCATTCATTATGTTGAAAAGGGAACAGGTGATAAAACACTGTTATTAATTCATGGTAATTTTTCATCATCATTACACTACACACCACTGTTGGAAAGATTGCCAAAAGATATCAGAGTGATT
The DNA here is from genome assembly GCA_035447465.1 of Acholeplasmataceae bacterium. Lineage (GTDB taxonomy): Bacteria > Bacillota_I > Bacilli_A > Acholeplasmatales > Acholeplasmataceae > Peloplasma. The sequence goes on along the minus strand of DAOTHC010000211.1, from coordinate 1,122 downwards.
GCACCTGACTTAAGAGGATATGGTGATTCAAGCTATTATCGTAGAATTCATTCACTCAAAGAATTAGCTGATGATATGGCATTGTTTTTGGAAGCTAAACGCATCCATAAAGTCGATGTTGTAGGTTGGTCATTGGGTGGTGGAGTTGCATTAGAAATGGCAGCGCATTATCCTAATGTTGTTAAGAAAATGGTGCTGATTAACTCAACGACACATCGTGGTTATCCAGTCTTTAAGAAGGGTGAAAATAATCAAATGCTTGTTGGTCAAGTTTACGAGTCACCAGAAGAACTTGGTAAAGATCCTGTTCAAGTGATTCCGTTGTTAGAAGCACAGAAGAATAAGAACTTTGCAGTCATGAGTTTTGTGTTCGATCAAACCATCTATACAGTTGGCAAACCAACAAAAGAACAAAATGAATTGTGGGTTAACGAATCACTGAAACAGAAGAATTTGATTGATGCAGACTGGGCACTAGCTAACTTAAATATGTCAAGTCAACACAACTTCTATAATGCAGGTACAAACAATATTAACAATGTGAAATGCCCAATCCTTCATACATGGGGTAACAAAGATATCGTGGTTCCAGAGTATATGGTCTTAGAGAATTATAAGGCATTGGAAAAGCAATCGAAGTTAGTTGTTTATGAAAACTGCGGTCATTCACCATTAGTAGATGTACCAGATCAACTTACTAAAGATATTTTAGATTTCATTCAATAAAGAGGGCGATGCCCTTTTTTCTTTCTCCATTTATAACATATAAAAATAATCAGTATAACACTTATTTATATTTTTTCTCTTTATATAAAAAATCACATGTTTAGTATATATAAACTTTTTAGAGTTGTTTACAGATTTTTCACTAAGGTAAAAAGGTGAAATAGAAGTAAAGAAAAACTGAGTGGTTCATGATCAGAAAAGGATACTCAACAAAAACGAAACCCTATGCAAAGATTTAGTTTTCACATACAAGATGTGAATAATCCATAATAAGCTCGCAATGCAACAACAAAGAACTGGGAGCGAACTAGAATCATAAACATCGATGGATCATTAAATGGCGCGCATGCACTCGCGCGCGTGTGTGCATTGCGTACATGCATGCATATTCAATAA